>JASHYA010000254.1 GCA_030043315.1 Acidimicrobiales bacterium | reverse complement strand
GGACGGGAATCGGATGTTCATCCACGGCTACTCGTACGGCGGGTTCATGGCGGCGTGGGCGGTCGGCCACACGCCGGTGTTCCGGGCGGCGACGGCGTCGGCGGCCGTCATCGATATGCGGAGCATGATCACGACCGACGTCCCCCACTTCGCCGAGTTCAACATGGGAGGGACGCCGTGGGACGAGGCAGGCACGTACGAGAAGCGGTCGCCGCTCACCTACCTGCCCGACGTCACCACCCCCATGTTGGTCCTCCACTGGGAAGGCGACATCCGCGTGCCCATCGGTCAGGGCGAGGAGCTGTACGGAGGTCTGCGCCTGCTCGGCAAGGAGGCGGAGTTCGTCCGCTACCCGGGAGGGTTCCATGTCACGCACACCCCCTCCCAGGACGTCGACTGGGTGCGCCAGGTGCTTGCGTGGAACGCCAAGCACGATCCGCGCAAGTCTGCACGCCATGGGTGACACGTCTGTCGATGACCGGATCAGCAATGGCGGATCCGGCCAGCTCCGTGCCTCACGTAACTCTTTTCCGGAAGGAACCGGTTCGGCCTGACCGTCCCACGCTTCCCGGAGACGACGTCTTTCGCGGGGAGGCGGCGAGCGTGGCGAACCGTTCCTCGAACATCGAGTTGGAGGTATTGTCCCGGTTGTCAAGTGGGCGTGGCACGGAGGGGGTCGAAGTGCGCGCACTGAGGACCGCGGCGCTGTTTTTCGTTGCTCTTGCAGTCGCTCTGCTGATCAGTCCTCTAGCGGGGGCGGTGACCTCAGACGTCGTCTTGACGCGAACTCCGGTCGCAGGCCTGCCCTCCTTGGTGTCTTCTCACACCAAAGTCAGCTACAGCGGTTCGGTGGTTGAGGGATCGCAAGCCAGAGCCACGTTCACGGTCGAGTCGTCGCTGTCGAAGTCGCGTGGCGGTGGCGTCGGGACCACGAAGACGATCACGGTAGCGGGGAAGGACAAATACTCGGTCAGGCTCACAAGGGTTATCGACCCGGCACAACCCGCACGTAGATCTCGACGGCCTAAAGCGGGAGAGCGCTATGTAGCTGCGGTCTTCACCGTAAAGGACAGCGGAGACGCCAAGATCACCGGAGATGCCAACGAAAAAGCCCTGATCATCGGGTCGGACAATGACTCCTACACGCCCATATCTGCCACCATCTCAAAGTGCACCAACTTCGACTATGGCGAGTTCCGACTTGCTCCTGGCCGGTCGGTCTCGGGATGCGTCGTGTTCCAGATTCCGACCACCGTCGCCATCGCTGAAGTCCGCTGGTCGCCGGCGGGAGCTTTTGACACAGTTTTCGTTCAATGGAAGATGTAGGTCAGGACCACCCGGCACCGACCCGACCGGCATCGACATCGCGAGCTCGTACACTCAAGCGTCAGTCATCGAGAGGCCCAGCGCCCGGATGGCTACCTCACCCGAGCAGCCCCACCGCCTCCGCCGCCCGTGCGTAGGTGACCGACGCGATCGAGTGCGCCCGTTCCGCCCCCGCGCGCAACACCTCTTCCACCCTCCCCGGCTCCGCACCGAGCGCGGCGGCGCGCTCGCGCACCGGACGGAGCATCTCGACCAGGGCCTCGGCCAGGTCGCGTTTCAGGTCCCCGTAGCGGGTGTAGTGGTTGGCGACCTCGTCGGGCTTGCGCCCGGTCGCGACCGCCAGCAGCGCGAGCAGGTTGGCGAGGCCGGGCTTCTCCTCGGGTGTGTAGCGCATCTCGCCGTCGGTGTCGGTCACCGCCTTCTTGACCTTGCGCTCGATCTCGCCGGGGTCGTCGAGCATGGCGATCGTCCCGAGCGGGGACTCGACGCTCTTCGACATCTTGCGACCGGGGTGCTGGAGGTCCATGACCCGCGCCCCGACCGCGGGGACCGCCGCCTCGGGCACCACGAACAGCTCTCCGTAGCGGTTGTTGAAGCGCTGCGCGAGCTCGCGGGCGAGCTCGAGGTGCTGGCGCTGGTCGTCGCCGACCGGCACCCGGTTCGCCTGGTACAAGAGGATGTCGGCGGCCATGAGCACGGGGTAGGCGAAGACGCCGACCCGGACCCCTTCCTGGCCCCGACCCTCGCCCTTCGCCTTGAACTGGGTCATCCGCCGCAGCTCGCCCATGGTCGCGGTGCACTCGAGCAGCCAGGTGAGGCGGGGGTGCTCGGGCACCTGGCTCTGGACGAAGATCGTGGAGACCTCCGGGTCTAGGCCCACGGCGAGGAGGTTCCGGGCGGCCTCGAAGGTCTTCTGCCGCAGGTACGCCGGGTCGATCTCCTCGGTGAGCGCGTGGAGGTCGACCACGCAGTAGAAGGCCTCGTGGCTCTCCTGGTCGGCCACCCACTGGCGGAAGGCGCCGATGTAGTTGCCGAGGTGGAAGTCGCCGGAGGGCTGCACACCCGAGAAGACGCGCTGCATGGGGCGCCATGGTAGGGGGCCGAGTCGGCGCGCAGTGATCTGCGCGGCGGTACCACCATCGGTGGGCCGTGACCTTCGCAGCGGGCTCCGGTCACCGTCGTCACCAGCGGATGCTCCGGTCACCCTTCCTCGCCAGGTGCCATGCTTTCGGGATGCGCAACTGCCCTTTATGCGGCGCGGGCACCCCCGAGGCGGCTCGGTTCTGCGGGGACTGCGGTGCGGCCCTCGAGTCCGCGTGCCCCGGGTGCGGCGCACCGGTTCAGGAGGGGAAGCGCTTCTGCCACAACTGCGGCAGCCCGCTGGCCGACGCCGCGCCCGCTGGCCAGGCGACCGAGGCCCTGAAGGCGCCCCCGGTCGCCGAGCGGCGCGTCTGCTCGGTGGTGTTCGCGGACCTCGTCGGCTTCACGTCGCTCTCGGAGCACCGGGACCCCGAGGAGGTCCGGGAGATCCTCTCGCGCTACTTCGAGGTCGCCCGCCAGGTGATCGGCCGGCACGGCGGCATCGTCGAGAAGTTCATCGGCGACGCGGTGATGGCGGTGTGGGGCACCCCGGTCGCCGACGAGGAGGACACCGAGCGCGCGGTCCGTGCGGCGTTCGAGCTCGTCGAAGCGGTGAGCACGCTCGGTGACGAGATCGACGCCCCGGGGCTCGCCGCCAGGGCGGGCGTGGTGACCGGCGAGGTCGCGGTCACCATCGGGGCGACGGGGGAGGGGATGGTGGCGGGCGACGCGGTGAACACCGCCGCACGGGTCCAGGCGACGGCCGAGCCGGGCTGGGTGCTCGTCGACGAGGCGACGCGCCGCCACACCCAGCAGGCGATCGCCTTCGCGGACACCGGCGTGCACGAGCTGAAGGGGAAGGACGCCCCCGAACGCCTCTTCAGGGTCCTCCGCATCCTGTCGGGCATCGGCGGCAACCAACGCGCCGACGGGCTCGAGGCGCCCTTCACCGGACGCGACGTCGAGCTTCGCGCGCTGAAGGACCTCTTCCACTCGTCGGTCGAGCGGCGCGCGCCCCGGCTGGTCGTGGTGGCCGGGCCCGCCGGCGTCGGCAAGTCGCGCCTCGGCTGGGAGTTCTTCAAGTACATCGACGGGATCGCCGACGCGGTGCTGTGGCACCGGGGCCGGTGCCTCTCCTACGGCGAGGGGGTGACCTTCTGGGCCCTCGCGGAGATCGTCCGGCAACGATTCGGGATCGCCGAGGAGGACGCCCAGGACGTCGCGGCGGCCAGGCTCCAAGAGGGCATGGTGCGCTTCGTGGAGGACGAGGCCGAGCGGGAGTACGTCGGGGTCCGCCTCGCGCGCCTTCTCGGCGTGCCGTACGCCAGCGAGT
>JASHYA010000253.1 GCA_030043315.1 Acidimicrobiales bacterium | reverse complement strand
CGTCACCTTCTCGCCGTCATCTGCCAGTGATGGGACGGTACAGGCAGCTCCAAGCGGGCCCGCGACTCCACCCACAACCACAACCGCGGCGCCGGCTTCTTCTGGGACACCGCTCGTCCTCAAAGCCGACACACCGATAGTTACCGTCGTACAAGACGCGTACGACGCTCCAATCAGCCCGGTGCACGTGGTCGAGTCATCCTCGGCGCATGTACCGGTAGGGTACGTCTGCCTCACGCTGTCAGACGCCGAATTCGACGCGACCGCAGCAGCAGTGACCGTTGCCGCGGGGAACGGCATCGCGAGCACCCCGGTCACGTATCAAGACGAGACCGGGACAGCCGCGCCGACGGCCGAGTTTCAGGTGACTAGGGCCTCGACGACCGCGGGTGAGTACACGGTCTCAGGACTCGCGGTCAACGCCGACACAAGAACCGGTCCTGTCACCATCGTTGCGACGTTCGGAGCGAACTCATCTTGCGCCGAGGACATGGAGTCGATCGGGTCTGTGACCGCCGTCACGGTGACCGGCACACCTGTCACGCGCATCTACGGTGCAACACCTGATGCGACCGCAGCGGCCGAGCTCGAGCACCAGTTCGACGCGGACGACACAGACTGTCCAGGAAGAACCGGCGCGCGATCCGTGGTCCTCGCGACCGACGCCCACTACCCCGACGCTTTAACGAGCGCATATCTCGCCAGTTCGCTCGGCACCGGCGAGCTGCTCACGCCCACCAAGTCCCTATCGGCTGCAACGGCGAACGCGATCCGGCTGGAGGGCATCACCGAGGTGTACATCGTCGGTGGCTCGCTCGCCGTGAGCACGGCGGTTTCCCAAGAGCTCGAGTCCACCCTTGCATACAACTGCGGTGGTACCACCCCATTGACATCTGACGGACCCGTGCATATCGAGGTGATCCGTATTTCAGGCGCCACCGAGTACGAGACCGCGCTTTGGGTCGCGGAATATCCGGCTGCTAGCGATGTGGGTTCGCTCGACGTGACGGGTGCCTACGCGGGTACCAACGGGACAGGTGGGACGGGAAAGTACAACGACACGGCAGGAAAGTCGTCTGCGATACCTGGGACGTCTTCGACACTCCCGACGGCGATAGTGACCACCGGCCGTACCTTCCAGGATGCCGAAGCTGCGAGCGTCCTCTCATATGCGGACCGGCTTCCAATCCTGCTCACGACAACGACGAGGTTGTCGCCGCAGGTTTCGTCGGTGGTCAGCACCCTTGACATCAAACAGGTCATCGTCATGGGCGGGCCACTCGCGGTCTCGAATGCAGTGGTGTCCAAGCTCGAGTCACTCGGTGTGACTGCGCTTCGGATCGCAGGTCATGACGCAAGCGACACCGCCGTCCAGCTGGCTGATTTCGAAATGGGATCGAAGTCTGGCCAGCTGGGGGCGGGGTGGTCTGGGACCGGTGGCGTGACCGTCGCCAGGGGGGACTCGTTCACGGATGGCCTCGCTGGCGCGATCGTTGCGGTAGGTGCCGGACGGACACACACGCATGGGCCGGAGCCGCTCCTGCTGAGCGTCGATCCGTCGACGGTCGGTCCGTACCTCTCGGCGTTTCTCACTGAAGCGGGACACACAGGAATCGACGGGAACATCGCCGACCAGGTGACCTCGTTGACCATCCTCGGCGGTCCGCAGGCGGTGAGCTCGTCGGCAGTTACCACGATGACCGACGATCTGTAACCAGGCCAGTATTTCCTGGGTGGCATCGAGCGGCTGAGGAGACATTTCAGGCGGCCTGGTTTGGCTGGCTTGTCCTCCCGCCGTGCCCGGTTACGCCCCCTTTGGTCAGTGCGCGAGGTGCTCGATGACCTCCACGAAAGGAAGGGTGGCGAGCACGTCCCCCGGGAGCACGAGCTTCGATCTCCGAAGGCCGCTTCCGACCACGACGCGGGGGTGCCGGGCTACAGCGTCGTCGATCAGTAGCGGCCAACCGTCGGGCAGTCCGATCGGCGTGATTCCGCCGTACTCCATGCCAGTTTCGGAGACCGCCTCCTCCATCGGCGCGAAGGAGACCTTCCGCGCGTTCAACCTTCGACGAACCACACCGTTCACATCGGCTCGCTGGGTAGCGAGGACCACGCATGCCGCGAGCCGGGTCGCACCCTCTCTGCGAGCGGCGAGGACGACGCAGTTTGCGCTCTCGTCCGGCCGCACGCCATAACGGTCGCAGAAGGCGGAGGTGTCCGCGAGGGTGGGATCGATCTCTACGACACCGATCCGGTGTCCGGCATCGATCTGTGTGAGCGCAGCCCGAACGGGCGCAGCGATGAGTTCAAGATGATCGACCGCGGGTGACAGCACAAGGCTCCCGATCGTGCCCGTCGTCAGATTGCACATTGGACACACAGCTTAGGATCGAAGATGCTCTCGACTTCGCTTGAGCTGCATAACTCATCGAGGGGCGAAGGGCGCGCCGTGCCCGGGGACGATCAGGGAGGGCCCGAGAGCAAGGAGAGCAGCGCGAGAACTCTCTAAGAGCGCCTGGTCCGTGGCAAGCGGGTCAAGTTCGGGGCCGTCGACTGACCACCACAGGTGCGTGCACGCGACAAGGCCGTCCTCGGTTTCAATGAGGGTAGTGATGTCTTCCTTCGTGTGGCCGGGCGTCGCGAGGAGGCGGACAGAAGGGGATAGCGCCCACCCGTCGGCCGCACGTTCTTCCCACAGGTCGTCCTTGTAGATCGCCCAATGGTCGTGAAACCGTGCGTTTTCGAACAGCGCGGCGTTCAGCGTGTGGTCGGGATGGTGATGGCTGAACACGACGTCGGTCACGTCTCCCGGCCCGGTGCCGAGTTCGTGCAGCCGGCGGAGCAGAGCTCGACGGTCGGCGATCATTCCCGGGTCCACGACGATGGTCGTTTCGGCATCGCGTACGAGCACGATCGTGCTGGCAACTCGCACGTCCGCGTAGCCAGTCGACAACACGTCGATGTGGGCGGTCATGCATGCCTCCTAGCTGTTCGGTAGCTCATGAATCCCGACGGGGCCGGTGCACGCGCTCCTCCGCGATCATGTTGCCACCATCGACCACGATTACTTGGCCGGTGACGTACGCCGCTCCGGGCGAGCAGAGCCATGCGACAACCGATGCAACCTCCTCCGGCGTCCCTGACCTGCCAACGGGCGTGCCAGCGCCAAGTTCTAGCTCTGATTGGAGCGCGGAACCCGTGGCGATCCAGCCCGGCGCCACCGCGTTCACCGTTACGCCTCGCCGGGCCACGTCGACCGCGGTGGCTCTCGTCAAGCCGACCATCGCCGCCTTGCCGGAGGCGTACGCGACGTCGTGCGTGATCGCCGCCACAGGGCCGGTCACCGACGTCACGTTGACGATGCGCCCCCAGCCGTTCTCGAGCATCGCGGGTAGAACGCCCTTGCTCACGAGAAAGGCCGTCGTGACCTCGCGGTCGAGCTCCTTTCTCCAGACCTCGACTGGCAGCTCCACCACGTCGCCGGAGCTCATGGTCTCCGATACCGTGACCATTCCGGCGTTGTTGACCACCACGTCGACCGAGGCAACGGCAGAAGCCTCACGGACGACGCGGTCGGCGTCCTCGGGTACCGTCAAATCGGCCGTCACTGAGTCCGCCGCGATGCCGATGCCTCGGAGCTCGTCCCTCCTGGCGTGGACTCGTTCTGAAGTCGCAGTGACCACCACGGAGGCGCCGAGGTCGCCCAGCAACCGCGCGCAGGCGAACCCGATGCCAGTTGGACTGCCGGCACCGGTGACCAGTGCGCGCCTACCCACCAAGGAGAGGCTCGGCGGCAGCTCGCGTGCGGTCGCCAGCGGCTCAGACACCAGGATCCGACCGGGGTGCATCAGATCGAAGGTTCAATCGCTTCGTGAGGTGCTGATCGCTCAGGTACACCTGGGGGTACGCGTCCCTCTCCTTGCTATTGGGTCACTTTGAGGTCGAGTCCGCGGGCACCAGAGGCGCCCCGCACGCACAGACGTATTGTGAATCGCTCGTTACGCCGGGGCAGTGACACTCTGCTTCGATGAGCACTCGACAGTTGCAGTCCTCGTGAGTACACGTCAACACCGTTCCCTGCGTGTACCGAGCCATCCGCGCACCTCGCTCTTCTCGATCCTTCCCCGGACAGGTCGAAACTACCCCGCGTCCCACTCCGGGTCCGAACGTGTTGTGAAAGTCGAACCGACTGCTGGCCCTCGTCGCTGCCGGTCTATCACCAGAGCATCGCGAGAGTGCTGAACCTCCTGAGTGTCATGAGCTCCAGAGAAGGGGACTGCGCAATGCGTGTGGCGATTCTCGACTCATTCGGACAGTCCCCAGCCGAGAACACGTAGAAGCATCTCCGGGCCGGGCTGTGGACGCTCAAGTGTCCGTCGTATTTTCGATGCAGCGCCAGCTCGATCTCAGGACGGCGAACCAAGTCCACCTTCGCGAACTGTTCCACCCACCAGGTGCTCTCGGCCCAAATCAGGTGACCATGTATCGGATACCCTTCCTGATCGACGTGTAGGTAGCGGAACGGGCGTCCGGTGGCGGCGTCCACGTCCCATTCGCGGAGGTATCGAGGGAAGATCTCTCCGAAGACCTCGTCCTCCCCAAACCCGGGGATGTTCGCGAAGAGCAGCCCCCCGTCGACAAGCAGCGCCCGCAATCGGCTCAGGTACTTGTCGAGCCGATTAGGGTTCAGGTGCTCGAAAATGTCCAACCCAAAGATCGTGTCGTACTGGGGCTCGGAGCTCATGAGGAGGATGTCGCCGAGGTAGATGTGGTCGCGGACAGCATCTGACGCCATTCGCCTGGCCATGTGGCTGATGTCGACTCCCGAGAAGTCGAGCCCGCGCAGGGCAAGACCTTCCAGTACGGCCCCGCTCGCGCACCCCAGCTCCAATACTCGGCCGCCTTGGCTCAGAGAAGCCACGATCTCAGCCATCACCCGCTTGTCGCGGTCCACTCTCAACTGCCAGACGTGCGCCGTCTCGTAATAGCCGTTGTCGACGATGACTCGCTCCATCCAGTCGAAGTCCGACATGTCGCGAACCTCGAAGACCAGCATGGGGACATCGTCATCGCTCCTGAGGATGGTGTAGGGGTCCGGGCGGAGCCTTAGCAGGTCGGCGCGTAATTCAATAGCCTCAGCCGGGTTGGGCGTCGTCGCAGAGCCACGTGGAGCCATCCGCTGTCGGAGCGATCCAACGAGAGTCCGTATCCTCCACTTCACTCGATCTCGCAGTATTCGAGCGGCTTGCGAGTGCGGAGCGAAGAACTTTCGCATAGTGGAACCGTACCGTCCCCGATCGACTCCATTCGCGGCGCGCGGCCTGACCCCCGTGAGAGGTCCCGGCCCACACGGCGGGCGATCGCCGTCTGTAGGGCATGTATCGCTCCAGTGCAGATCGCGGAACACATCGACTCCGAGCGGTACGGTAGAGCTTGGGGAGCTGCGGCGCAGCGTGAATACGCCCTGGTGGGAGGCGCAGCGAGAAACGTGAACGATCTACCGATCACCGAGGAATACCTTCCGGTAGTGTCCGGTCTTCGTCGTTCCG
>JASHYA010000252.1 GCA_030043315.1 Acidimicrobiales bacterium | reverse complement strand
CGGGGCGAGTACAACGAGACCGTCTTCAGCTTCTTCAAGTGCCTCTCGCCGCGACGGATGGCGTACCTCGAAGCGTCTCTCGAGCTCGCGGCCCGCCAGCACGAGGACAGCGCAGCCGCCGGGGAACTGTGGCGCGCCGGCGACTACCTGGTGCAGCGGAAGTGTCCGCACCTCGGCGCCGACCTGTTGCGCTTCGGCCACGTCGACGACGGTGTGCTCACCTGCGCGCTCCACGGGAACCGCTACGACCTCGCCACGGGCCGGTGCCTCACCGCGGAGGGATTCGACCTCTTCACGGTGCCAGTCGGTGAGGGGTCGGCGGGCGAGGGGCCAGCGGGCGAGGGGGCGGCCGGTGAGCGTCCGGCGGGCGAGGTGCCGGCCGGCGAGGGGCCGGCCGGTGATGCGGGAACGGAAGGGGGCCTGGAACGCTCGCAACGATGAAGGCCGCAGCGGCCGCTCTCCTCATGCCCCTCTTGGCTCTCGTCTTGGCGCTTGCCGTTGGTGATCCGCTCGCCGGTGGGCAGAGCTCCGATTTCGTGACTTCTCGTACCGCGTCGAAGCGGGCGGCCGCGTTGACCGGCATCTCATGCAGCTCGGTCGTCGCCTGCACGGCGGTGGGTGACTACTACTCCGGGCGGCCTTTGCACCATGGGTCGCTCGTGCTGCGCTGGAACGGGAAGACCTGGTACCGCGAGCGCTCCCCTGTGATCGGCCGGGCGTCGCTCACCACGGTTGCCGTCAGCTGCCCCACTGCTCGACGCTGCGTCGCCGTGGGCACGTCGGGCGCGATGGTGTGGGACGGCACGCGGTGGAAGACCCAGCCAGGCGTGGTGGGAGACTCGTTGTCTTGCCCGTCGGGCAGGGTCTGCGTCGCGGTGGGCTCCACCCCCGATGACGACGACCTGATCGCCGACATCTGGCGGGACGGTAAGTGGAGCAGTGAGGACATGCCGCTCCCGACCGCGGAGACACGCATCCAGAGCGTCACACTTTCGGGCGTGTCGTGTACGTCGCCGGTTTTCTGCATGGCCGTCGGCGACTACTCCTACGGGGTGAGAGCGCAGCCGTCTCCCGGCCGACGTGTGCGCACCCTGGCGGAGGCGTGGAACGGGCAAGGTTGGCGGATCGTGCCCCCCGTCAACCCCGCCACGTTGTCGACGCTCAAAGCCGTGTCCTGCCGGTCCCCTCGGCTCTGCGTCGCGGTCGGGACACGAGGCACACAGTTCACGCTGGTCGAGCGGTGGACGGGCGCGCACTGGCAGGTCCAAACGAGCCCCAACCCGAGCACTGTCGGCTACAGCACGCTCGATGCGGTGGCGTGTCCGAGCACGCACGTCTGCGAAGCCGTGGGCACCTATGACATCGGCGCCTCTCTTGTCGCTGAGGCCTGGCGGACAGACCGCTGGTCACTCCAGCGAATGCCCAGACCTGGGACCACGGTCAGCTCCCCCGCCATTTCCTGTCCATCGACGGACGCATGCGTCGCGGTGGGCATGGCCGATGCGCGTCCGTTCTCCCAAACCTGGAACGGTCGGACGTGGATCGACAGGAGCACGCCCAACCCGCTGCAGTAGGCGCAGCGGGTGGGCGAAACCTCGGGGAGGGGCAGTAACACCTCGTGCTGCAGGGGGGCGATGAAGGAGGTCGACCAGCGGCAGCTGCGTAATCACGGCGGACCCGTCGACGCACCGGCGTCTCAAGCAGGATCTCGACGCGGTCGCGTTCGACGCCATGCCAACGCGCGCGCACGAACGCGTGTGCGCGGCTGTCACGTCGATGTCTCGAAAGGCGTCGGGGCGGCGCTACGCGACGCCGCGTGCCTCCTCGACGCGGTGGCGCCAGACGATCAGCGCGGCGAATCCCAGCGTGTAGCCCGCGAGCACGAGCCAGTGCGACGCACCGAGCGCGTGGCCGTCGAGAACCTCGAGCCCGAGGGAAAGGTGGTGGAAGTTCGGCAGGAGGCGCGCCGCCGTCTGGAGGGCACCAGGCATGCGGCTCACCGGGGTGAAGAGCCCTCCGAAGTAGGCGAGCACGAACATGAGGCCGGTCACGACCGGGAACACCGCCTCGGTGCCGACCGCGAAGCCCACCAACACGCCGAGGGCCGCGAACGGCACGGCCGTGATCCAGAGCAGTGCGCTGAGCCCTACCCACGTACCCGGCGCAAGGGACACACCGCCGTACGCCGCGGCGACCAGCTCGACGAGGAGGATCACCGGCAGGACGACAAGCATGCTCGCCGTGATCTTCACGATCACGTACGACCAGGCCGGCATCGGCGTCACGCGCAGCTGGCGCGCCCAGCCCCCGGCGCGCTCCATGGCGACGCGGCTTCCCCCGGCATTCAGCGCGGTGATGAGCGCACCAAACGAGCACATCGACACCATGAGGTACTCGCGCCACTGCACGCCGCCGTAGACGATCTCCCCCGCACGGTGGTCCCCGAGGAAGAGCAGGTAGAAGAGGACGGGGAAGCCCACCGTGATGGTGAGGAACTTCCAGCTGCGGAGGAGCCGCCCGACTTCGAAGCGGCCGAAGGCGAAGAGCGGGTTCATCGAAGTGCCTCGCATTCGGGGTGCTCGGCGCGCCGTGGCGCGGCGGTGAGCGCGAGGAACGCCTCTTCCAGTCCCGCGCCGGTGACCTCGAGGTCCCGGAACGGGACGCCGAGGCGCACCAGATGACGGATCGACGCGTCCGCGTCGAGAGAGTCCAGCGTGACGGTCGTCCCCCGCACCTGGACGTCCGTGACGCCCTCGAGCGAGTTCAAGACGCGGCAATCAGGGTGTTCCGAGACGAAACGGACCTGACGGCTCGCGACGGCGGCCTTCAGCGTGGCGCCGGGGCCGTCGGCCACCACCCGCCCGTGGTGCAGCACGACCACCCGGTCCGCGACCTGGTCGGCCTCGGCGAGGTGGTGGGTGGCGAAGACGATCGTGCGCCCCTCGTCGCCGAGGGCCCGGATCATCTGCCAGAACGTACGGCGTGCCTCCACGTCCATGGCGGCGGTGGGCTCGTCGAGGAACACGACCTCGGGGTCACCGGCGATGGCGAGCGCGAAGCGGACCCGCTGCGCCTGTCCCCCTGACAGCTGGTCGGTGCGACGGTGGAGCAGGGTGGTGATCGCCGCGCGCTCGACCACCACGTCCAGCGCGGCGGGGCGTCGATAGAGCCGCCGGACCATGCGCAGCACGTCGACCACGCGCACTCCCGGCGGAAGCCCCGCTCCGGACCCGGTCTGCAGCATCGCACCGACGCGTCCCGACGCGACCGCCTCCTTGGG
>JASHYA010000251.1 GCA_030043315.1 Acidimicrobiales bacterium | reverse complement strand
GAGACTGGTGGCCTCGGCGCTGGGCGTGAAGGTGGCCCCGAAGGGGACGCTTTCGGCGGCCACGGTGGACAAGGTCACCGAGGACAAGTGCACCTGGGTGCACGGGAAGATCACGCTCTTCGTCGCGGTGGAGCCGTACCAACCGAGCGGCGGCTTCGGTGGCCCCCCGGGAACGGTCATTGAGCACAAGCCCGCCGGACTCGGCTCGGACGGGGTGTTCGCTTACGACACGAATCCGAAGTACCTCTACTCGGACGCCACGTTCGCCAAGGGTGCGTACTCGGCCGACGTCCATTCGAACGGCCCCGACACCCCGAGCTCCGTGCTGACGCTGGCCCGAGCGGTGTACTCGGGGATCAAGTGAGGCGGCGGCCGCTCAGAGCGTGAAGGGCGGACGGAACCCGCGGAACTTCGGGTAACGGCGGACGTTCAGCGTCGTCGCCAGCTCGCACCCGCCGTCTCGGCGGTCGTGGCGAGCAAACGGTCGCCACGACCCATGGCGGCGTGGGAACGCCGGTCGGTCGCCTCGCACCGTGCACGCATGCGCACGATGAGGAGGTCGGAGTCGCCGAGGACCACCGAGCGGCCCGGATCCGATCCAGGTGTCGTGCGGGTGCGTCGTCGTTACCGCGCTCGGGAACGTCCCTACCGGTCGCCACGTTGAACGTGGCTTCGATCGAGGCGAGGTGAGCCCCGATGCTCCCGTCAGCTTGCCCGATACCCCGATCGATCGGCCGTCGACTCAGCGCGCCGCGAGGGACACCGCCTGCATCGAGCGCCCGCGTCCGGTCTTCGTCGAGATAGATGTTGACGCGACGCATCCACCACATCCCACATTGCCTTGACGGGGCGTCCGGTGGGCTGGGACGACGCGGGGACGTCGGCGTGGCTTCGATGCGGTCACCCGCTCAGCACGACTGCGTCGAGCACGCGCCGACTGCGGCCACGTGGGGTGGCCGCAGTCGGGGGGTCTTCCAGCGCTCCGCCGATCGCCGGCGACCAGACCTCAGTTGTGGTGACCAGACCTCAGTTGTGGTGGTGGCGGTCCCTGTGCTCGTGGCGGTATTTCCAGATCCTGTAGCCGCCCTTGACGTCCTCGGCCTCTTCCTGGGTGGCCTCGAGGTCCTCGGTCAGCTCGCCATCCTGTGCGTCTTTCGAAGGCGTATCCATGATCCCCTCCACACCTCTCTTTCCCGGATGCCCGAGTGCTTCCGGGGCCGCACCTGAATTCGGTGTCACGCGAAGTGTAAACGCGGTTCCGACCCCGGTCTGTGCCGAAGCTGACACGTCCAATGACGGCGGGACGACGCACGCCCCGGGATCAGGGCGTCCTCAGGGCCGGGAAGCCCCGAAGTACTGCTCGATCCCCTGTGCCAAGCCCTCGGCGATCGCTCGATGACCGGCCGCACTGTTGGCGATGGAGCCCTCGAACGGGTCCGAGATGAAGAGCGGCTCGATGAGGGCACCGGGCATCCGGCTCGGGCTTGTGAACCAGCCCGGGTCGGCGGGCCCGAGGAGGAGAAGATGGTGGTAGGCGGCGGCGGCTGTTGTGAGGGGGATCCCGCCCAGTGTTGTGTCCGGCTGGACCCCGTCGTCGGGGATCTGCCAGCCGTGGGCGTTCATGTGCCCGAGCACGTCGCGCTGGAGGAGCGTCGCGAGCCGCTCGCTCTCCTTGGTGAAGGGACGGACGGGGTCGTAGGCGGTGATGCTCCCGGCGTCTGTCGGTGATGTCCCGGCGTCGAAGTAGATCCCGACGAGCACTGTCGCCCGGGCGAGGTTGGCGCAGACGTCCCGGGCGGCCACAGCTGCCTTGGCGCCTGTCGGCGACAGCACCCCGCTTGTGAAGTCCGCCGCGGTCGGCTTCACGACATCGGTGTTGGTGGTTCGAGACACGACGACCCTGAACCCCTCCGCCCGGAGCAGGTTCATCGTCTCGAGCTCGATGACGAGGTTCTCGCCTGCTTCGTAGATCACCTTTCCTGTCTCGGTCACTCCCTGGCCGCCGGGGTCGATGCCCCCGTGGCCGGCGTCGATGAAGACGGTGTGGTGGTTGTCACCCGCGCTCGGCGCGAACCCCACGCACCCGCCGCGGGCAAAGCGGGAGCCGTCGATCGGGACGCCTCCGGCGATCGACGTGGAGAGGGAGGAGGCTGTTCCGCTCGCAGGAGCGGCCCCCGCCCCAGAGACCGGGCCGGTCTGCCCGCCCGGGTCCCCCGTGCCGCTCCCCGTGGAGGGCGAACCACCGCCCCCGGTCACGAGCGCGATCACGACGGTCCCTGCCGTGACCATCCCGAGCAGCGCCGCCATCGGGGGCCGGAGCGTCGATCCCGGGCCGCCCCACATGGCCCGCCAGCGACGCCGGGGCACCTTCCCCGCCGGATCCGCCGCACCGTGCGGATCCCGCTTCCCATCCCCGGCCATCCGGTCGACGGTACCGCCGGAGGCCCGCGCGCGTGCGGCGGGGCTCGCGCTACCGCGCTTTGGCGCCGGTCGAGTGGGTGGATCCGCTACTGGTGCTGCTGCCGGTGTGACGGGCGGTGTGCGGCGGAGGAGAGACCGGCGTCTCGAGCGCGTGGACGAGCAACGACGCGTAGTACTGCGCGCCCTCCGGGTCGAGGTGGACGCCGTCCGGATAGAAGTACTGCGGCGTCTTCGCGCTGATGGCGTACCAGTTGACCATCGTCGTGTCCGGGTAGCTGTGCGCGACCGTGGCGATGCTCTGGTTGACGGGCAGCTCCCAGGGCCGTGTCTCCCTCGTGTTCACGAGCACGATGCGCCGCATCGGGCCGAGCGAGTGGAGCAGCGTCAGGAGCTGTGTGGTGGTGTAGTAGCCGTTGGTCCCGAGCTCCAAGATGAGCTCGTTGCCCACGTCGCCGTCCTTCTTCAGCGTCGCGACGTCCGCTTGGACCTGGTAGAGCTGTTGACCGATCTGGGCGTCGATCACCGCGCCGGGCAGCAGCTGATGGATGTACGGCGCGGCGTCGACCATGATCGAGTCGCCGATCACGGTGACCCCGGTTCCCGCCGGGAGCGT
>JASHYA010000250.1 GCA_030043315.1 Acidimicrobiales bacterium | reverse complement strand
GGAACGGCCGTGGCTAGCATGACGGAGATGTCGGTCGCGACCGAACCCGTCGGGACCTGGGTGCCGGGGTCAGCCGAGGGGATCATCCATACCGAGGAGCTGACCAAGGTGTACCCGCGCGCCGACTTCGCCGCGGTGGACCGCCTGAACCTCGACGTGCGGACGGGGGAGATCTTCGGCCTTCTCGGCCCGAACGGCGCCGGCAAGACCACGACCGCCGGCATCCTCACCACGAGGGTGGTCCCGACCTCGGGGCGCGCGAGCGTCGGGGGGGTCGACGTCGGCGCGCACCCGGCGCTCGCCAAGCAGTTGAGCGGGATCGTCTCGCAGCAGAACACGCTCGACCGCCAGCTCACCGTCTGGGAGAACCTGTACTTCCACGGCCGCCTGTTCGGCATGGGGGCGGCGACCTCCCGCCGGATCGCCACCGAGCTCCTCGAGCAGTTCCAGCTCGACAAGTGGGCGAAGGCGTCGGTCTACGCGCTCTCGGGGGGGATGGCGCAGCGTCTGATGGTGGCGCGGGCCATCTTCCACCGGCCCGCGGTGCTGTTCCTGGACGAGCCCACGGCCGGACTCGACCCCCAGAGCCGCCTCGCGCTGTGGGAGATCCTCGAGCAGCTCAACAAGGACGGGCAGACCATCCTGCTCACCACCCACTACATGGAGGAGGCGGACAAGCTCTGCGACCGGGTGGCCGTCATGGACCACGGCAGGTTCCTCGCCCTCGACACCCCCGAGGCCCTCAAGCGCGGAATCGGAGCGGACACGATCGTGTCCGTGCGGTCGGCCGGTGACCTCACCGCCCTCGGTGACCTGCTCAGCCGTGAGGTCGAAGGGGTCACCCGTACGCGCATCGCCGAGGGGGTGCTGCAGCTGCACGTCAGCGGCGAGCATCGGCTGATCCCCGAGATCGTCCTCGTCGCCGAGCGCCACGGCTTCGACCTCGTCGATCTCTCGATCGCAGAGCCCACCCTCGAGACCGTCTTCATCAACCTCACCGGAAGGGAGTTGAGGGACTGATGGCGGTCACGACCACGAGCAAGGCCGAAACCGCGAGCGGCACCGACCACTCCATCTCCGTCCACCTGCGGCCGGTCGTCGCCGCGAGCTACACCGCGTTGGGCGCGCTGCTGCTGCGCGACCTCCTCGTCCTGTGGAAGGACAAGTGGATCTTCGTGCTCCGCACGCTGGTCCAGCCCTTCCTCCTGTGCTTCGTCTTCCTCTACGTCTTCCCCAAGATCGGACAGGGCATCGGGGGGAGAGGGTCCGCAGCGGAATCGGCGTTCGCGACCATCCTGGTCCCCGGCGTCGTGGGGATCTCCATCATGTTCCAGGGGGTGCAGTCGATCGCCCTCAACATGGCTCAGGAGTTCGGCTTCACCCGGGAGATCGAGGACCGCGTGCAAGCTCCCTGCCCGATCTGGCTCGTCGCTGTCGCCAAGGTGCTCTCGGGTGCCGCGCAGGGCGTCCTGTCCGCCGCAATCGTCCTGCCGATCGCGAGCGTCGTCCACGCCCCCGGCGTGCACGCACATCTCGACCTCCGCTGGTGGATCGTGCTCACGCTGGTCCCGCTCGCCTGCATCGCCATGGCGAGCCTGGGTCTCGTGCTCGGAACCAGCTTCGAACCGCGCAACATCGGGCTCATGTTTGGGTTCATCATCCTGCCGATCACGTTCCTCGGCGGCACCTACTACTCGTGGACCACCTTGGCGCCGGTCAAGATCGGGGGGTTCCCCTGGCTACAGACGCTGGTGCTGCTCAATCCCCTCATCTACGTCAACGAGGGGATGCGCGCCGCCTTCACCTCGTTCCCCCACATGCATCTCTACGTGATCTACCCGGTCCTGGCCGGGTTCGCGGCGCTCCTCCTCACGATGGGCCTGCGCAACTTCAGGCGACGCGTCCTGAACTGACGGGCGCCCGCCGTCCCCCGCGCCAGCCTCGTGCCCGGTCGCGGGGGCCGCGACCCACGCCTCCACGGGGCCGGTCACGCGGAGGCGGACCGGATCGGCCGGTCGGACCGGATGGTTCCCGGCGATCCGCGCCACCAGCGTGTCCGGCACACCGGCCGCCTCGGCGCGGACACACAGCGTGGTGTCGTGGCCGTGGTAGTCGCAGCTCAGCACGCGCGCCCGTAGTTCGTCGGCAGCGCCCCCGTCGACCGAGCCTGTGGCGTCGACGGCCACGTGCAGCTGCTCGGGACGGACCAGCACCGTCAGCGCGAGCCCGTCCGGACCTGGGCTGCTGAAGGGCGTGAGCGGCCCCAAGCCGGTCTCCACCATCGCCCCGCGGACCCTCCCGGTGAGCAGGTTCGCCTCGCCGACGAACGACGCCACGTCCGCATCGACGGGATGGTTGTAGAGCTGGGACGGTACGTCGATCTGGGCGATGACACCCCCGCGCAGCACGGCGACCACGTCGGCCGCTGACAGCGCCTCGTCCTGGTCGTGCGTGACGAGGACGGCCGTGGTCCCCGACCGCCGCAAGATCGCGAGCACGTCGCCTCGCACCTGGGCGCGCAGGTTGGCGTCGAGGGAGGCGAACGGCTCGTCCAGCAACACGAGACGGGGCTCCGGCGCGAGCGCCCTGGCGATCGCCACCCGCTGCTGCTGGCCCCCCGAAAGCTGGTGCGGATAGCGCTTCCCCAACGACTCCAGCCCGACCATCGAGAGGAGCTCGTCCACCCGCTTGCCGCGTGCGCGGCGCGGCAGCCCGAAACCGACATTGCTGCGAACGTCGAGGTGCGGAAAGAGGCTGCCCTCCTGCGAGACGTAGCCGATGCGGCGACGCTCGATCGGCTCGTGCAGGCGACCGTCCTCCACGACACGTCCCGCGATGGTGACGGTCCCGGCGTCGGGCCGTTCGAAGCCGGCGAGGAGCCGCAGCAAGGTCGTCTTGCCGCTGCCGGAGCGTCCGAGCACTGCGGTGATCGTCGCCTCGGGGACGTCGAGGTCCACCCCTACGAGCACCGGCTCCGGGCCGAACGCCTTCCGGAGCCCGCGTACACAGAGCGCACCACGCCCGGATGAAGCGGTCATCGTGCGGTCGCCGACCGGGACGGGTGGCGGTCGAAGTAGCGGGCGATCACGTAGCTCGGGACGGCGGCGAT
>JASHYA010000249.1 GCA_030043315.1 Acidimicrobiales bacterium | reverse complement strand
CTCGACAGCCGTGAACGTCGAACCGACCCGGACCTCGCCCGACCAGTTTGTCGACACCGCGCCGAATCGGTCGTCACCGGCACCGGAGTGGGCCGACATCTCGGGATCCGGGCCTGCACCGGTGACAGGATGCCCGGACTTCGGCAGCGCCAGAGCTCGCGTGCCGCGCGACGTGCGCATCGGTGCGGACCTCAGGTTCAGCAGCGTGCGGGCTCGTGCGCTGATGGGGCCCGATCGGACAGAGGCCATTGCCGCATGAGCCGCCGGCGCCCATGCGACGCTCACCACACCAACGAGGAGCGCCGCACACACCGCTGCGCTCACACGCCGTCGACACGAGAGCTCCACGCCTTCCCCCCTCGGTGTGCCCGACCGTCATCCTGGCACACTGCGAGGCCATTTCGTAAAGGCGTTGCAGCGTCTCGCACCCCGGGACCGCGTCACGAGGCGACGGTGCGTCCCGCCTCCAGTTCTTCAGGCCGGCGGCAGGCTCTCGACGTTGCCCGACGCGATGGCGCGGACGAGCTGCGCGTGGTCCCGCTCGTTCTGATCGGCGTACAGTTCGGCGAACCGGCTGATCTCCGTGCCGAACTTCGTCCCCTTCCCGATGTAGGTGTCGATCGCCATGGGGTCGCCGGTGCGGGCATGGGCCCGGGCGAGCGTCGCCCCACAGGCGGTGGCGAACTCGCCCAGGCGGGGGGCGATCGACGCGGCGGCCGGGATGATCTTCATGTCGCGGAACTGGCGCACGTAGTAGTCCCTGCCCTGGAGCGATCCCCACCCGATGAACATGTCGCTGGCGCTCTGGATGAGTCGCTTCCCGTTGATCACCCGCGCCCCGTGGTGGTCGTAGACGCTGGGTCCGTAGTGGGCCTCGTACACCGACGGACCGGCCTGCTTCACCTGTAGGAACAGCGGATCACTCCCGGTGCGCCCCTCGAAGAGCACCAGGTAGACCCGCATCCCCACGCTCCCCACCCCGACGACCTGACGGACGACGTCCGCCTCGGTGAACCGATCGAACAGGCTCCGTCGGTCCTCTTGGAGCGTCAGCCGGTACTCGGCGAGGAGGTGGTCGACGAGGTCGGCTTGTTCGTCGTCGTCGACGGCCACTCGGATCGGCGGGTCTTCGGTGATTCGCGGGCGCCCGCTGGCCATGGCCGTGAGCTTGGCGAACGCCCCACGGCTCGTGCGGTGCCGCTGCTGTCTCTCGATGTACACCGAGACCCGCCCACGGTCGGCCGCCGCGAAGTAGCGGATCAAGTTCTCGACGTGCGTGCCGTCGTACCAGATGTCGAGCTCGGGCATTTCTGCGTAGCGCCGCATGCGGGTTCGGTACGCCTCGACCGCCGCGGTGACCGCGGCGGTGGCCTTCTGCGACGAGACCCCGTTCTCCCTCGCCAGAACGATCAAGCTGGCGGCGAGGCGCTTGACATCCCACTCGAAGGGTCCGGGCAGGGTCTCGTCGAAGTCGCGCAGGTCGAACAGCAGGTTCCGCTCAGGCGTGGCCCACAGCCCGAAGTTCAAGACGTGGGCGTCTCCGCAGAGCTGCACCAGCAGCCCGCTGTCGGGTTGGGAGGCGAGGTCGGCCGCCATGACCGCCGCAGCACCCCGGTAGTAGTTCCAGGGGGAGGCGGCCATCCGTTGGTGCCGTATCGGAAGGAGCTCGGGGACCCGGATCTGGTTCTGGGCCAGGATCGTCTCCAGTGCGTCGTGGCCGCGCTCGTCCTCCCGCCAGATGCCCAGGACGCCCCGTCGAGCCCGTTGCCGAGCGGCCTTGCCGGACCGCCGCCGCTCATTGCTCGTCGCCGGAAGGTCGTGTGGAGCAGCAGTCGGTGGCTGCAGTGGGCTGGGCCCGGTCATGAGGCTTCCTTTGCGTCGTCGGACTTCGGGGAGTTGGACTGGGTGGGCTCCCTAGATTTTGACGGACGGTGAGCGTCGGCGCCCTCACCCCGGCTCCGCTCACGTGTAGCGTCCCAATCGCTCGCAGCCTGTTCTTCGTGATCTGCCTGTGAGCGGGGGGACGACATGGACGCGCAACGTGGTGGCGCCGCCGGGCCGCGCGGAGCGACACGGTGAACGCGGCGACGGTGCCCCGACTCCTCGCGCCCATCTGGGAGCGGGCACTGGGCGGGGTCGACGCCGCGATCTCCGCCACCGGACGCCGACCCCGCCAAGCTGCGCCGGTTCGGATGGTTCCCTCGGTGCTCCACATCGGCAAGCGACAGCTCCACTACGCCGTCTCGGACAACGAGGACGCGCACGGGCCCGACGGGCCGGGGACCCCTCCGGTGTGGGCGGTGAGCATCCACGGCTACCTGGCCGGTGGGCGGACCTACTGGCGGGAGAGCGCGCATCTCGCCGAGCAGCTGGGCTGGCGGGTGGTCAACCCGTGCCTGCCCGGCTTCGGCGGCAGCCAACCCCTCGGGTGGCACGAGGTGTCCATCGGCGCCCTCGCCGAGCAGATCGCCCACGTGGTGGACCATCTGCGAGCCGGCCCGGTCGTCCTCCTCGGGCACTCCATGGGCGGGGCCGTCGCCGTGCAGTACGCCCACGACCGGCCGGAGGGGACGTTGGGCATCGTCTATCGCGACGGGATCGCGACGCCCGCGTGGCGCGATCGCCACAGCCCGGTCCAGACGGTGATGGGCGTG
>JASHYA010000248.1 GCA_030043315.1 Acidimicrobiales bacterium | reverse complement strand
CTCGATCGCCTTGTCGACGAGCGACAGGAAGTAGCCACGGAGCCACGGCACCGCCGTGAACTGGCAGCGGTGGGTGACCTCGTGGAGCGCCAGCCACAACCGGAACTCCTCGGGAGCGAAGCCGTGACGTTGCTCGAGCTCCACGACGTTCGCCCCGACGTAGTACAACAGGTCCTGGTCGTCGGCCATATCCTCGGTGAGGAGCAGGTCGTACTGGCCGAGGACCCTGCCGGACATCCAGGCGAGCACCGCGCCGAGCTGCGCGCCGCTGGCGGAGCGCGACGCCCCGGCCATCCTGCTGGCGATCGGTTCGGGAAGCTCGACGAGCCACGCGGGACGGGAGCTGGATCGTCGAGCCTCCCGCTTCTCCTCGCGCCGTTCCTCGCGTTTGCGTTCGAACTTCGCGAGCGCCGGCGTGAGCAGGCGCTGGAACGATGCGACGTTCGCCCGCGCCCATCCCAACCGGTCCGTGACGACCGAGCGGGCCGGGGTGGGGGCGCGCCACCCGGTGGCCTCGGCGACGAGCCCCTCGGCTTTGGCGGTCGCTGCGGTGAACGATCGGGCGAGCTCCTCCACGTCGTAGTGGACACTCGGGGGCCGCCGGGCGATCACCCAGCCCGCGACCCGCTCGGCCACCCGCCAGTCGACGAGACCCGGACCCTGCGCGCCGGCACCGCCCGCGTCGCGGCCGGCCTCGACGGGCTCTGGCAGGGAAGCGCTCACGCCGGCACCGACGGCGAAGGGGGCTCCGAGCCCTGGCGTGCCTCCTCGGCGGCGATCGCCGCAGCAACGCGCGAGATGAGCGACTCCGGCACACGATCCTTGCAGCGGCTCGAGATGACCATGCGGAGCTCCGCCTCGAACCCCGCCGCGTCGGCGCACGGGCCGCAATCGTCCAGGTGGACCGCGATCTCCAGGCGCCGCTCCTCGGTCAGCTCACCGTCGAGATAGACGTAGAGCTGCCGGACGGCCTCGGCGCAGTCGACGTCGGAGTCCGCGTCGGAATCCCCGTCCGCGTCAGACGTGCCGCCCCCGCATCTCCCTCGTCCATCGTGGGCCACCCTCGGTCTCCTGTCAGTTCCCGGGCCGAGCCGTCACGCCGCCCGCTCCACCGCCACGGCTCACGACCCCGCGGCCGGCCCGGCCGTCACGAGCCCTCGCGCCTGCGCAAAACCTGCCAACGTCTTCTGCAGCGCCCTTCTTCCCCGGTGGATACGGCTCATCACCGTACCGATCGGGACATCGGTGATCTCTGCGATCTCCTTGTAGCTGAAGCCCTCGACGTCCGCGAGGAGCACCGCGATACGGAACGCGTCGGGGAGCGCCTCGATGGCCTCTTTGACTTCGTCGTCGGTGAGACCGGCGAGCGCCTCCTCCTCGGCGCTCCGGCCGGAGCCGTCCACGGGCGAGAGGCGGTGGTAGAGGTACAGGTCTTCGACGTCCTCCACGTCGCTCATCTCGGGTCGGCGTTTCGCGGCGCGGTAGGAGCTGATGTACGTGTTGGTGAGGATGCGGTACAGCCAGGCCTTCAGGTTCGTCCCTTCGGTGAAGGAGTCGAAGGAGCGGTAGGCCTTGAGGTACGTCTCCTGGACCAGGTCTTCTGCGTCCGCCGCATTGCGGGTCATCCGGAGAGCGGCCGTGTACAGAGCGGGCATGTGCTCCATCGCCTCGTCTGCGAATTTGGCCCGGTCCGCCATGACAGAGACCCTATCCAGCTGCCGGGTGAGGGGGTGAACGGCTCGTGGGAGTGGGTGGACGGCTCACGGGTCGGTCCCCGCCACGGGGCGGAGCCTCGGCGCCGACGGACCGGTAGCCTCGGCCGCCGTGGCCGTCCGACCGCTCGACCACGGCAACGGCGAGCAGCTGACGCGCGCCGGCGAGGTCGGGGTCCTCTCCTGGCCATGGCTCGTCGAACTCGGTGTCGACGCGGTGGTGACCACGCGGGACCACGGGGTGTCCGCCGGTCCGTACCGGTCGCTCAACCTCGGGTTGCACGTGGGCGACGATCCCGGCGCCGTCACGGAGAACCGGCGCCGCGCGGCGAGCGCGCTCGGCGCCGCCGTCGGTGACCTCGTCTTCGCCACGCAGGTGCACGGCACCCGCGCGACGGTCGTGGCCCCGGCCGACGCAGGCCGCGGCGCACGGGACTCCGACGACGCGATCGAAGCGGCCGACGCGCTGGTGACCGCCGAGCCCGGGCCGGTCCTGGTGACGCTGGTCGCCGACTGCTCGCCGGTGCTCCTCGTCGACCCCGACGCCCGAGTGCTCGCCACGGTGCACGCCGGCTGGCGAGGTGCGGTGGCGGGCACCGTCCGCGCGGCGCTCGAGACCATGGCGGCGCTCGGCGCGCGGGTCGGGCGGACGGTCTGCGTCATCGGTCCGACGGTCTCTCCGGCCGCCTACGAGGTCGGCCACGAGGTCGCGGTGGCCGTCCGTGACGCTTTCGGGGAGGACGCAAGCGAGGTGCTCCGCTCGCACGGGGGCCGGTGGCTCATGGACGTGGCAGGTGCGAACCGACTGCAGCTCCGCGCGGCCGGCATCTCCGACGACCGGATCTCCGCGTCCAGGTTCACCAGCGGTGACGCTCCGTTCTTCAGCGACCGGGCGGCGCGGCCATGCGGGCGGTTCGGGCTCCTCGCCCGCTTGCGGTGAGGCAGCGCGTGCCCCCGCTCGTAGCATTGACGGGACCATGAGCGGGGACCGCTTCCTCTACGAGAGCTACGAGCTCGACGGCGAGCGCCGGCGTGTCGTGTGCAGCTACTCCCTCGGTGCGCGTCGCTTCACCGAGGCGGTCAGCTTCGAGCCGGCTGATCCGGTCGCCGCGTGGGACTCCCCGGCCGTCGACGCGGCGGCCCGCATCCTGTTCCTCCTCGCCGGCGTCTCCTACTACAAGACGGCCGTCCCGCCGGTGATCGATCTCGGCACCAACCCGACCACCGAGCAGGAGCGCGCGTTCCTCCATACCTTCTACGTCGAGGGCCTCGGCGAGCTCGCCTACCGCAACGGGCTCGAGCTCTCGGGGGTGGAGGTGGTCGGGCCCGATTCCGCCCCGACCCGGCCCGCGCAGGCGACGCTCGACGCGGGGCGTCCGCTCGTCCCCTTCGGCGCGGGCATCGACTCGGTCGTCACCGTGACGCACGTCGCGCGCCGCCACCCCGACACGGCGCTCTTCGTCGTGAGCCGCGGGGGCGACCGCTTCGCGGCGATCGAGGATGCCGCCGCGGTGACGGGGCTGCCGGTCGTGCGCGCACAACGCTGGATCGATCCCTCCGTGCTCCGCTCGGAGGAGCTCGGGTTCCTGAACGGGCACGTGCCGGTCACCGGCATCCTTTCTGCGATCGCGATCGTGGCGTCGGTGCTCGGTGGCCACGGTGCGGTCGTGATGTCGAACGAACGGTCGGCGTCCGTGCCGACCGTGAAGGACGAGGACCGTGCGGTCAACCACCAGTGGTCGAAGAGCGCGGCGTTCGAGTCGGCATTCCGACGGCTGCTCGGCTCGACGCTCGCGCCGGCGCCCGAGTACTTCTCGTACCTTCGGGCTCGCTCAGAACTGTGGGTGGCGCAGGAGTTCGCGGCGCTCGACCGCTACCACCCGGTGTTCCGGAGCTGCAACCGCGCCTTCGCGGCGGACCGCGCCCGCCGGCTCGACCACTGGTGCGGAACGTGCGCCAAGTGCTGCTTCATCGACCTGGTGCTCTCGCCGTTCCTTGACGCCCGAAAGCTCTCGGCCATCTTCGACGGGCAGGAGCCGCTCGGGAACCCCG
>JASHYA010000247.1 GCA_030043315.1 Acidimicrobiales bacterium | reverse complement strand
CGAACGCACCCGAGTCGAGGCGTTGCTCCGAGAGACGACGGATGCTGCGCAAGAGGACCGATCCGCCGCGAGCGAACAGCCCAGTGACTTCGCTGACCCCGCGCCCGGTCTCGCCGGCGAGCTCGAAGACGACGCCGTCGCCGCGCAGCTTCGGGACCGACTCGACGCGATCGCGCGTGCCGAGCAGCGCCTCCAGGACGGCACGTACGGACTCTCCGTCCGGAGCGGCGTGCCGATCCCCGACGACCGCCTCGAGGCCGACCCCGCAGCCGAGCTCACCGCCGACGAAGCCCGCCAGGGCTGAACAGCGCTGGACCTGGGAACGCCCTAAGAACCGACGTCGTCCAGGACGTCGATGAGACCCAGTTGGAGGGCGTAGACGACCTGGATGATCGCTTCGTCGCGGACGCCGACCGTCTCCCTGTCGTGTTCGGTCCGGACCCCGAGCTCCGCCGCGCGCCGCGTCAAGGTCATCCCCAACAGCTTCAGCCACGCCTCGGCCTCCGCGGGCTCGATCACCTCTTTCTCCGCGCTCGCCGACACCACGCTGACCACCTCGTCCACCGCGAGCTGACGCGCCAGGACGTACGACGGGTCGTCGACGGCGACGCTTTCATCGATCGGACCGAACAGGCCCTCGAAGGCGGGAGAGCCCGGCGCCGCTCCCGTCTCGCGCAGGCGGTGGGCAGCCGTGACCATGAACGCCCGTGCTGCTCGAGGAAGCTCGATCGCGATGCGACCGTCCTCCAGTCGTCGGAACGGCTGGCGGCGCCTCGACCGGGTCACGCGACTCGGGCGACAGTCGACTGCAGCCCGTTCGTCCCGAGCTCGAGGCAGTAGCGAACGGCGCGGTCGCGTTCTCCGGTCCACACGACGACCTTTCCTTCGTGGTGCGCCGTCAACATCAGCAGCTCCGCCTTCTCCGAGCTATAGCCGAACACCTTCTTCAACACCCGCACAACGACTTCCATGAGCGTGACCGGATCGTTCCACAGAAAGACGTTGTACGGCTCGGCCACGGAGCCCTCGACGTCGTCTCCACGTCGCTCCGACAGGTCGGGATCGGCCTCGATCACGCCGGGGGCAGCAGCGAGGGTTCGGCCCACCGTCGCACCCTACGGCAACCTGGCTCATGCCGTCTGAAAGGAGCCCACTGGCCCATCACGTCGCCGGTGTGAAATGGTCGTAACGTGCGGGGCGCGCCCACACCAGATGCTGGAAACCGAACCGCGCGACGGGTGTTCCGGGGACTCCCTGATCGCTACGACCGTCTCGCCGAGTGGCTGTCGTTCTGGCAGAACCGCCGGTGGCGGGCGGCCTTGGTCGACGCGGTCGCCGCCGGGGACCCGCGGCTCGTCGCAGACGTCGCAACCGGAACTGCCGGTGTCGCCCTCGCGCTGCACGCACGCACCGGCGCAGACATCGTCGGATTCGATCTCGACGAGGGAATGGCTCGTAAGGGGCTCCACAACGTACGGGAGGCGCGCAATGGGCATGTCGTCCCCGTGGCCCGGCCTGCCGGAGGTGAGCGGCACGCGATCGCCCTCGCGGTCGCCAGGGGCGAGCAGCTGCCGCTCGCCGATGGCTCCGTCGACGCGTTGAGCTTCACGTACCTGCTCCGGTACGTGGACGATCCCCAAGCGACGCTCGCAGAGCTCGCCCGCGTGGTTCGCCCCGGCGGCGTCGTCGCGAACCTCGAGTTCGCGGTGCCCGATTCGCCGTTCTGGCAGCCGCTCTGGTGGCTGTACACGCGGGCGGCGTTGCCCGTCGCCGGTCTTTTGACCGGTGGTCGGCCGTGGTACCGCGTGGGGCGCTTCCTCGGTCCCAGCATCACGAACTACTACCGGCGTCATCCCCTCGATTGGACCCTGGACGCGTGGGAGCGCGCCGGCATCGGTGCGGTCACCGTGCGGCGCATGAGCCTCGGAGGGGGGGTCGTCATGTGGGGGCGCCGGAAGTGACCCGGGACGACCAGACGCGTCCCGCGTTCTACGCGGCGAGTCCGGGCCGTCTCCGCGACTGGTGGACCATGCTCCATCCTCCCTACACCGCGTGGCACCTCTCCTATGTCGTGGTCGGTGCCTGCATCGCCCCCGCAGTCGCCTTGAGCCGGCTGCTCGCCACGCTCCTCGCTTTCTTTCTCGCTGTGGGCGTGGCAGCCCACGCCTACGACGAGCTGCAGGGTCGGCCCTTGCGCACGGCAATCCCGAATTGGGCGCTCGTCACCGCGTGCATCGGCGGCCTCTCGGGGGCGCTCGTCCTCGGGGTCTTCGGCGTGCTGAAGGTCGGGGCGGTGCTCGTCCCGTTCCTCGTCGTCGGCCCGCTCCTCGTCGTCGCGTACAACGCGGACCTCTTCGGGGGTGCGTTCCACACCGACCTCGGCTTCGCGCTGTCCTGGGGCGCCTTTCCGGTGCTCACCGCGTACGTCGCGCAGGCGGGAGATCTGTCGTGGAGCGCGACGCTCGCCGCAGCTGGTGCGACCGCGCTCTCGCTCGCCCAGCGCTCCCTCAGCACGCCCGCCCGGCGGCTCCGGCGCCGCGTCGTCGACGTGCAGGGCGCGGTCGTGCTGAGTGACGGCTCCGAGAGCTCCCTCGATCGCGACGGCCTTCTCGCGCCGCTCGAGCGCGGCCTGCTCACCCTCACCTGGGCGACCGTGCTCCTCGCCGCCTCCCTGGCGGTCTTCCGCTTGGGCTGACCCGACCGCCGCGACGATCAGGCGGCACCCCAGCGGTGCGTCCCGGCACCCGTGCCCGTCACTCCCCGGCCGGCGGCGTCCCGACTCCGGCGCGCTCGAGGGCGTCCACCACCGCGAGCCTCGAGAGCACCCAGCGACCGTCGATCCGAAGCGCCTCGCCTCGTACGGTGATGTCCCCGTCGACTCCGACGACCCGGAAGTGGAATCGCAGTTCCGCACGGTCCGGAGCGAGGAACCGGACCCTGCTCAAGCGGGACCCGCCGGCCAGCCGGTCGTCGAGCATGCGAAGGCGTGGCTCGAGCGCTTCGGCGTCCTCGAGGACGCCGGACCGTCGGTGCCGGCTGGCGGCCGGCCCGACGATGGCGTCGACGGCGTCGACGAGCCCTCCGACCGCTCCTCGGTCCGGCACCTCACCGAACACGCGCGGCGGCATCGGGAGCACCCGCAGTGCGTACCCTCCTGCGGCGTCGAGGACGGTCGCCGCCGCGCGGACGCAGTGGTCGCAGACGCGGCCCTCGTCCCCCTCGATGTAGTGGTTCACCTCCCAGAGGTCACGACCGCAGAGCAGGCACGACTCGGCCACACCGACCGGGAGGTTCCTCCCCGCACGCACGACGCGCCAGCCGGACCGGGGACCCCCCTTGCCGGTGCCGAGGCTCACAGCTCCTGCGCCAACGGCTTCCTGGGAGCCGGACATCAGCCGGATCACCTGCTGGCGGACGCGGCCCAGATCCGCGCCGAGGCTCTCCAGCACATGTGCGGCGACTCCCTCCCCCTCGCGCACGAGCCCGAGGAGCATGTGCTCGGTGCCGATGTAGCGGTGCCCGAGCTGCAACGCCTCGCGTAACGACAGCTCGAGCGCCTTCTTCGCCCGGGGCGTGAACGGCATCGAGCCACCGGGGTCGATCTCTGCGGCACCGCCGATCGTGTCCTCCACCTTCTCGCGCACCGCTGTGAGCGAGACGCCAAGCAATTCGAGCGCCTTCGCCGCGACGCCCTCCCCCTCGTGGATCAGACCCAGGAGGATGTGCTCCGTCCCGATGAAGCCGTGGCCCAGGAGGCGCGCCTCTTCTTGCGCCAACACAAGCACTCGCCGCGCCCGGTCGGTGAACCGTTCGAACACCGAGGTGAGCATCGCGCCGTACCGGGCGATGGGTGCACGCGGCGTTGCGGAATCCCGGCGGCGTGCGTGCGAATTGTCGCGGACTCGTCACCACGCCGTCATCCGCCTGGAAGGCGGCGGCGTCGACCCGGGTTGAGGCGGCGGCGTCCACGCGGCTCAGGCCGGCGGTCGCCGACCCCGGTCGGTCTCAGCCCGTCGGCACCTCTTCCCAGGGGGTCGGCAGATCCTCGAGCTGGTCGACGACCCGCCGGACGGGCCAGGCACGGAAGTGGCCGAGCCTCGGAGACGGTTCGAACGTCAGCCGCTGCCCCTTCTCACGACGAACCACACCGTCTTGCCCACTGGCTCTCGTTGAACACCCCACGCCTCCGCGAGCGACGCGACAAGTCGCATCCCTCGTCCCGTCGGAGAATCCGGGGCATAGCGTCTCGGGACCGGACCGCCCCGATACAGGTCCCTGACTTCGATACGGGCACGCGTGCCGCCGCGTCGGCAGGTGACGACGATCGCGGTGCGCGCGTGCAGAACCGAGTTCGTCACGAGCTCAGACACCAAGAGGCGCGCGATTTCCACGCTGTCCTCCGGCCACCCGTCGAGCACGTCGGCGATCCAAGTCCGAGCGTCCCGCGCTGCGCTCGGATCTGAACCGAGCCGCAGCTCGCACTGTTCGGCCGTGACCGGTTGCGACTGGGTCATCTCGTCGGGCTGTGCACGTCAGACGCTCCCGCCGTCCACCTTCTCGGACACGTGCAGGGCGACAACCGTGGCCGGCACGGGGAGCATGGCGAAATGGCCAACAGGTTTGGGCATTGCACGACTCACGCAGCCTCAATTATGACAGCTCGCCCAACTCAGTTCGCGCACGTACGAGAAGGGCGCAGGCGTAAACTTTCTTTGCCGTGCACGAACCGTTGAGAACTCCGGAACGTTGCGACTCCGAAACCGCGATCGACCCCGCCGAGGTTGCCGTCCGGGCCGCGCAGGTGTTCACGGCTCCCCTGCGCGTACCTCTGGCTGCGGGGGCGCGGGTCATCGCCCCTGTGCGAGCCGACATCCGCCGCGGCATTCGCCGGTCGCTCGGCGTTCCGGCAGAACCGCCACCGCGTGCGGCGCACGTGGGCGAGGCGTTCCTCCCACCCGGTTGCGTGGCGCGCCGGGTCCACGGCGACCTCGCCTCGATGGTGGTCGGAGGTCTTGCGGCCCTGCTGCTCCAGACGCTGCACCCCCTGGCGATGGCGGGGGTCGCCGACCACTCGAACTACCAGGAAGACGCGATCGGACGGCTCCGCCGCACGGCCAACTTCGTCGGTGCGACCACCTTCGGGACCGTCGAGCAGGCGACTCGCGCGATCGAGGACGTCCGGGAGGTACACCGGCACGTGCACGGCCGTGCGCCGGACGGCCGGAGGTACTCGGCCAACGACCCAGAACTGTTGACGTGGGTGCACGTCGCCGAGATGTCGAGCTTCCTCGCCGCGGCCGAGCGGTACGGACCGCAGCGCTTCTCTACCGACGAGAAGGACCGCTACTTCCAGGAGACTGCCGTGGTTGCACGGTCCCTCGGCGCGCGTTGGGTGCCGGAGACCGTGGGCGAAGTGGAGGCGTACTTCAAGCGCGTCAAGCCCGATCTCTACGCCGGTCCACAGGCGATCGAAGCCCGGGACTTCCTGCTGCGCGGCGTAGCCCGAAAGCCGAACGACCGGGCACTCTACGTGGGCATCGTCGCTGCGGCGCTCGCGATCGTCCCGCGTTGGGCCCGGACCGAGTTGGGCATCCCCACGCCTCCGCTGGTCGAGGACGTGATGATCGTCCCCCTCGCGCGCGCCTTCTGCGGCGCGCTGCGCTGGATTGTTCGGCCCTGAGCGACTCTTCACGAGGTCAGTACGGGTGCAACCCCCAGCTGCCCTCCCAGCTCTCCCCCGGCTCGAGGACGATCAGGTCCTTCCCGGAGCGGAACGCATCAGGAGGGCAGGTCATCGGCTCGATCGCTACGGCTCGCCGGCGGCGGTCCGGCTCGAGGGTGTCGCCGGTGAAGCACATGAGGTAGCGGAACCGGTCGTCGGCCCACAGCTCGACACCCCGTCCCGTCGCGGGGTCCTCGAGGCTGGCCCGTGCGATGCCGTCGGTCGCCCGGCGCAAGTCGGTGAACGCGGTGTCGAGCCGCGTTCCTCCGATGGTCCTCCCCGACCTGAAGTCCAGCTCGGTCCCGTCGACATCGTGGACCTCGCCCGTCGGCAGCTGCCGCGCGTCGAGAACCAGGCGGCGCGAGGCCGGCAGGAGGAGGGACGCCGTGTCGACCTGGTCCGTCCCCACGCTGAGGTACGGGTGGAACCCGATCCCGAAAGGCGCGGCTGCGTCACCGACCCCGGTCGCCTGCGTCGTCACCACGAGACCGTCACGTCGCAGGCGGTACTCGCAGCGGAGCTCGACCGACCAGGGGTAGCCGGGAGTAGGCCGGATCGTGTAGCTCAGCGCGACGACGTTCTGCGCGTTGGCTTCGAGACGCCACGGAAGCCAGCGCACGAGCCCGTGGATCGCGTTGCCGAGCGCAGGCTCGTCGATCGCCGCCTGCGCGCGCACGCCGCGCCATTCGTACTTCCCGTCACCCAGCCGGTTGGGCCAGGGCGCGAGGACCTGTCCACGCCCTGCGTGGCTCCATTCGGTGGGCCCGAACCCGTCCACGACGTCGTTCCCTCCGAGCGTGTAGGCCCGGAGGGTCGCACCCACCTCGGTGATCACGGCTTCCTGGTGACCGTGCGCGATGACCCACTGCTCCCCCGTGGGCGAGATCGGCGAAGCGCTCGGTGGCATACGGCCTCCTCCCCAACGTGGTGCAGGTCGGCGGTATCGTACTGGCGCGTGCGAGTCCTGGTCACCAACGACGATGGCGTGCACGCACCTGGGCTCGCCGCAATCACCCGGGCGCTCACACGGTGGGCTGAAGACGACGAGCAGAGCCACGAGGTCGTCGTCGTCGCGCCCCTTGCCAACTACAGCGGGGCGTCCGCCGCGGTCGGCACCGTGTACGAACGGGAGGCGATCTCCTACCGACGAGTCCGGATCGAAGGAGCCGAGAACGTCCCGACCTACGGCGTGGACGCACCACCGGCGCTTGCGGTTCTCGTGGGGGCGCTCGGGGGCTTCGGGGCCCGGCCGGACATCGTGGTCTCGGGGATCAACCTCGGCGTGAACGTCGGCCGCTCCGTCCTCCACTCGGGGACCGTGGGCGCGACGCTCTCGGGCGCGCAACTCGGTCTTCGCGGCCTCGCGGTGTCACTCCGCGCGGGGTTCCCGCCCGAGCAGTGGTCGACCGCGTCGACGGTCGCCATCGCGCTGCTGCCTGCGCTCTGCACCGCGCCGCCACGGACGGTGCTGAACCTGAACGTGCCCTCGGTGCCGATGCACGAGCTCCGCGGGGTTCGGCGTGCGCGGATCAGCACGGCGGGCATCGTGAAGCAGGCCACCGGGGTTGCCGGACCCGGCGGCGGGGCGGCTGTGCCCGGC
>JASHYA010000246.1 GCA_030043315.1 Acidimicrobiales bacterium | reverse complement strand
GCTCATCGTGAATGAACTCCCAGAGCTCACGGTTCCCAACCTTGTCGCGTGGCGGCAGTGGCTGTCGGAGTGCGCCTCGGGCTCCGGTGGCGTCTGGTTGGTGTTGGCCAAGAAGGGGACGACCTTCCCGACCGAGCTCACCTACGACCAGGCGCTCGAGGAAGCACTCTGCCACGGCTGGGTCGACGGTCAGCTCGCCCGAGGCGACGAAGCGACTTTCCGCCGCCGGTTCACCCCCCGACGTCCCGGCAGCGCTTGGTCGAAGCGCAACATCGGGCTCGTCGAGCGACTCATCGGCGAAGGTCGGATGCACCCCGCCGGTCACGCTGCGATCCAGCGAGCCAAGGCGGACGGCACCTGGGATGCCGCCTACGACGGCGCGGCCAGTATCGAGGTGCCCGACGACCTCGCCGCGGCCCTGACTGCGAAGCCGCGAGCGCGCACGGCCTTCGAGGGGCTCGACGGAGCCAACCGCTACGCCGTGCTGTACCGCGTGACCACTGCACGGCGCCCAGAGACGCGCGCTAACCGGATCGCACAGCTCGTCGCCATGCTTGACCGCGGCGAGACGATCCATCCGCGAGCGAAGAGATCATGAGGCCCAGGTAACCGAGGAGTCCCACCGGCTGCCGACTCTGACCCGGTAACTTCACTGGAGGGGTCGTGTGGGGTGGGGTGGTGGGCACCCCTTGCTCCCTTCACTCCGGAAGCACCTCGAGGTCCACCTTGGCGACGCGATCCGGGTCGACCAGGATGTCGCACTCTACGATTCTTCCGTTCCTGATCGTAAAGGCGCCGACCGAGAAGGGCGTCCCGTCGCGATCTGCGACCATCCCCGCCGCGCCGTTGACCAGCGCTCGCCGGACGCGTAGGCCCGCCTGCGCCCACATGGTCGCCTGACGCGCGACCACCTCTGCGCCTCGCGCGACGTGCGAGAGGCCACTCAGACCACCGTCGGCCCTGAGCACGACGTCGGGGTCGAGCACTGCGACGAGTGCCTCGAAATCGCCGTCGCGCGCCGCCGCAGTGAACGCGTCCACAACCCTCCACTGCGTATCGAGATCGGCGTCGGGGACCGATCCCGATCCCTGCACCCGCCGGCGGGCGCGGCTGGCAAGCTGGCGGGTCGCCTCGGGTGACCGGTCGATGATCGCCGCGATCTCGCCGAAGGGCACCGCGAACATGTCGTGGAGGACGAAGGCGAGCCGCTCCGCCGGGCTCAGGGTCTCCAGCACCACGAGCAGCGCAAGGCCCACGGAGTCGGCCAACAGTGCCTCGTGCTCCGGGTCGCTGCCGTCGGGCGGGTCGACAACGGGATCCGGCAGGTGGACGTCGATCGGTTGTTGGCGGCGTCTCGTGCGCGAGCGCAGCATGTTCAGCGCCACCCGTGCGACGATCGTGGTCAGCCAGCCTCCGAGGTTCTCGACCTCGGTCGCGTCCGCCCGGCTGACCCGTAGCCATGCGTCCTGGACGGCGTCGTCCGCCTCGGCCAGTGACCCCAGCATCCTGTAGGCCACCGCCTTCAGCCGAGGCCGATGCTCCTCGAACCGTTCGGCAAGCCACTGCTGATCGGTCATGTCACGTTCCTCCGTGATCCGGTGTCATACACATAGACCCGCCAGCTGCCGGGGATGTGACCCCAAGCACTGGCCACGACCGCGAGAGGAGCATCATGCAACCACGGATGACCAACCCGGTGATGATCGTCCCCGGAGCCATGGAAGCGCTGCAGAAGCTCGGCGCTCTCGCGCGAAACGCCGGGCTGCCGGAGACCACGCTGTACCTCGTCGAGACGCGCGCCAGCCAGATCAACGGGTGCAGCGTGTGCCTGGATATGCACTCACGTGAGCTCCAGGCAGCTGGGGAGCCAGACGAGCGCGTCTTCATGGTCGGCGCCTGGCGCGAAGCGCCGTACTTCAGCGACGCCGAGCGCGCCGCGCTGGCGCTGACCGAGGCCGTCACCCGGCTCGCCGACCACGCGGACGCCGTGACCGACGAGGTGTGGGACCAGGTGACCCGCCACTACGACGAGTCACAGCTCGCCGGTCTCGTGATCGCGATTGCGGGGATCAACGCCTGGAACCGCATCAACGCCACGACCCGGCAGATCACCGGTGAATGGATCGACCAGTGGATCGCTCGACCCGAGCCTGCCGGCCGGCCGGCGTGAAGCAGCAACGGCCCTTACCGGCGTAGACCTCCTGGAGACGAGCCGAATGACCAACCCAAGTGCGTCGTCCATGGCTAGACCCGTCGCGAGAGCGCAGACCTTGCCCCTCCAACGGCTGGTGAACGGAGTGGTCCGCGGACTGCTGTGCACGCCCGTCGTGAGCCGCGTCGTCGGGAAACGACTGGTCACCGTCTACCTCGTGGGACGCAAGTCGGGCCGGCGGTACGCAGTCCCGGTCGCCTACTGCCGGGTCTGGGAAAGTGTGCTCGTGGCGTCCCAGTTCACCTGGGCTCGCAACTTCCGCACGGGCGAACCCGTCGAGATCCGGCTCGCCGGGAGGCGTCGGCACGCGGACGTCCGGGTTCTGACCGACGAGTCCGACGTCGTGGAGCTCTTGGCGATGATCGCCCGAGACAACCACCAGTTCGCCAAGTTCAACAGAATCGGACTCGACCAGAACGGGAACCCCCTCCCTGATGACCTCCATCTTGCGTGGGCCGCCGGCACCCGAGTCGCGGTACTGACGCCACGTTGACCGCGCTCTGGCGAGGATCACCACCGATGAGCGGCACGCACCTTGCCAGATCGGCCGTATGCGTCGTATCCGTGGTCGATCCCTGGGCCTCGGATCGCGCGTGGGCGGGAACTCCTCGATATCGTTGTCCACCATGACCGAGGGCAATGCGGCAACCGATCGCACCGATTTCATCGACACGCTGAAGATGCAGCGGTCGTTTCTTCGGTACACGGTGAAGGGGATCAGCGACCCGCAGGCCCGTGAACGAACGACCGTCAGTCAACTGTGTCTCGGTGGCATCGTCAAACACGTGACTGCGATGGAGAACCAGTGGACGCGCTTCATCGTCGAGGGTGCTGCCTCGATCGGCAGCCCTGACGAGGCGGCGATGAAGGCCCACGCGGCCACGTTTGACTTCTCCGAGCACGAAACGCTGGCCGAGTTGCTCGCTGCGTATGACGAGGCCGCACACAGGACCGAGGACACCATCTTGACGGTCTCCTCGCTTGATGACCGGCAGGCTCTTCCCGAAGCACCGTGGTTCCCGCCCGGCGCGACCTGGTCCGTTCGGCAGGTCCTCCTGCACATTGTGGCGGAAACGGCACAGCACTCGGGTCACGCCGATCTCATCAGAGAGGCGCTGGACGGCCAGAAGACCATGGGCTAGGAGCCGTCGGACTCTTCGTGCTACCAGCAGGATCGGCACCGGCGGGACCTCCGAGTTGGGTCGAGGCAATGACGATCTTCGGCGGCCCGGTGGCCCCGGCGGCATCGGTCATCGCCCAGAGGCAGACCCACTTGGATTGACCTCGCTCCTCCAGGGGCGGTGCCTCGCCCACCACATTGCAGTGAAGGTGACTCGTTGGCGCAGTCGCACGCTTGACGAGATCTGATGTGTTTCTCCAGGATGCACCTGGCGTTCCAACAGGAAAGTCACTACGGGAGTGCCAGGCGATTGATAGTGGACACTTCTTGCATTCCCACCCCATATACGAGATATTCGAGTCCGGGACACCCGGAACATCCCGACGGTGAGCGCCCCGCCCATGGGTCGCCGGGGTATCCGCCCCCGCCTGCGGCGCTCGCAGCAACCGGATTCCACCTGAAGGCCCGTTTACACGCTCGTAGGCGGGGGGAAAGTTGCGTCGTGGGGGTCCTCCATTGCGGAGGGCGTACCCACGCACACGCCACGTTGGGGGCCAGCATCGGGCAAAGCCCCCGCATGGGGGAGGAACGTTGTGAGGGGGAAAGTTACCTATAGAGATCTGAGGGGTGCAGCTTCAGATTGCCAATGAGGCGTTCCACAGCCGCGTGGGTGCGCTGACACATCGACACCTCGGCTCGGCCATTTCAGGAAGTACTCTTCCCGAGTCGGACAACCGAGAAAGGAATACACATGTATGGGAGACGCGGAACTGCAGGGGTAGGAGCCTTGATTGCAGCTGCCGCACTGGTGTTCGGCTTTGGCGCAGTCGCGGCTGGAGCACAGACGACGTCCGCGCACAAGACGAAGGCGACTGCCGCATCGCATCGGACGCATCCGAACCGTGGGCCGAGCAGCGTGACCAAGAAGGAGCAGAAGAAGGGCAAAGACCCGAAAGGCGACGCCGCCTTCGGTACGGTCACCGCGGTCAACGGCACCACCACTGCGGGCACCTGCGGCACCTCCGGCGTCGCGGGGACCTTCACCATCACGAACCCCAAGACGACCACGGCCACCACGGTGGACGTGACGACCACGACCAAGTTCTTCGACCGCGCGGTGACGACCGGAGCCAGCTTCGCTGACGTCTGCGTCGGGAAGTTCGCGGGGGTGATGGGCACAACGCTCACCACAGGGGCCATCTCGGCGACGGCAGTCGGGGTCAAGACACCGCCGAAGCGCCTCGAGGCGGCCTTCGGGACGGTCACTGCGGTCAACGGCACGACGACTGCGGGCACCTGCGGCACCTCGGGCGTCGCGGGGACCTTCACCGTCACGAACCCGAAGACGACCACGGCGACCACGGTGGACGTGACCACCACGACGAAGTTCTTCGATCCGGCGGTGACGACCGGAGCCAGCTTCGCCGACGTCTGCGTCGGGAAGTCCGCTGCCGCGGTGGGCACCACGCTCACCACAGGGGCCATCTCGGCGACAGCCGTCGCGGCCTTTACACCGCCGAAGGTCCTCGAGGCCGCGTCCGGAACGGTCACCGCGGTCAACGGCACGACGACGGCGGGCACCTGCGGCACCTCGGGCGTCGCGGGGACCTTCACCGTCACCAACCCGAAGACGACCACGGCGACCACGGTGGACGTGACCACCACGACCAAGTTCTTCGACCGCGCGGTCCCGACCGGAGCCAGCTTCGCCGACGTGTGCGTCGGGAAGTCCGCACGTGCGGTGGGCACCACGCTCACCACAGGGGCCATCTCGGCGACAGTTGTCTCGGTCACGACACCGCCGACGAAGTCGTTCTTCCCGGGAGGCCCGGCGCACGGCCACGGCCACGGTCACCACTCGACGAGGGGTCCTGGAGGTGGGCCGGCGCACCGGAACAACCACGGTTTCGACAACCACGGTGCCGACCACCACGGTTCCGACCACCACGGTTCCAGGTAGGTGACCTCGGGTAGCCGGGAATCTGGATCCGGCTGCGGCGGCCGAATCGGCGGCGATGGGAACGGCACCGGCGAGCACCGCGGGTGGTCCGCCGGAACCTCTGGTGGAGCTGGACAGAACGGAGGGTCGGGGGGCTACGGCCAGCACTGATCCACCCAGCGCCGTTTCCCTACGAGCGGCCTGTGTCCCGAGCGAGCTCACGAGCCACTCGGGCGCAGGCCGCTCGCGCGCGTGTGCGGCGATTGACCTCTGGCCGAGTCCACGTGGCTGACTCCGCGCGGCGACTTCACGCAACCACCTAAGGACGCGGACGCCTCATCAGGCGCACCCGAAGGGAAAGGGGAGGACATCCATGAACATAAGAGGAAAGTGGGCTGCTCGCGCGGCGGTCGTCGCCGCCGCGGTGGCGATCGGTGCCCCGCTGCTCATCCTCTCCGGGCAGGCGAGCGCCTCCGGACCGGGGCCGAACACACGGGTGCCCGTCACAGGCGGGGTCAAGTCGCAGACATCGCCGGGAGCCACGCCGACGGGTCCGACGACACCGTACAACTCACAGGCATTGTCGTTCATCTTGAAGCCGCGTAACTCGACACAGCTGTTTGCAGAGGCGCAAACCAACTTGGGAACGAACTTCCTCTCCGTGGAGCAGTTCGCCGCCGAGTACGGCGCGACGCAGGCCTACGTCGATGACCTCGAAGAGTACCTCTCGAGCTACGGGCTCTCCGACTTCACCTTGTACTCGGACGGTCTCGATCTGAAGGCGGTCGGCACGACGACAGAGGTCGACAAGGCCTTCGCCGTCAAAGAGGAGAACTACCAGTCGCGCGGGACCTCGGGAAAGCACGGCATGCAAGGCATCCGGTCCCAGCACTTCTACGCGCCGACCGGTCGTCCCACGATGCCCGAACATCTGGCACAGACAATCGTGGCCATCTTGGGACTCACCAGCTACGCACCCTGGGTCGATCAGATCGCCCGCACCACAGCCAAGCCAGAGCCCAGCAGCTCCACATCGTGTGCGCAGCTGACCGGTCTCCCCGACGCCTGCAACACGCCGACAGATTTCGCCAGCGAGTACCACCTGACAGGGCTCACCCGAGCGGGTGACGAAGGCCAGGGGCAGACGATCGGCATCGTGACGCTGGCGGCTCTCGACCAGACAGCGCCGGCCACCTTCTGGACCACAGTGCTGCACCTGTCCCGGACCAGCCGGACGGTGCGGGTCATCACAGTCGACGGCGGGCCCGGCGCTCCGTCGACAACAGCAGGCACCGGTGAGACCGACCTCGACGTAGAGCAGTCGGGCGCCCTCGCTCGGGCGGCCAACGTGGACGTCTACCAGGCGCCGAACACCACAGCCGGATTTGCCGACGGCTTCTACACCGCCGCGAGCCAGAACGTGGCGGGGTCCGTCTCCTGCAGCTGGGGAGAGTCGGAGGCGGTCGTGCTCGCCTTCGGGGCTGCCGGCCTCGAGTCCCCCGGCTACCAGGCCGCGTTCGACGAGGTCTTCGCGGAGATGGCGGTCCAGGGGCAGTCGCTCTTCATCGCCTCGGGGGACGCTGGTGCCTACGCGGACAACCGCACAACGGGCGGGGAGTGGAAGACACTGGGCGTCGGCTCGCCCGCGGACAGCCCCTACGCGACGTCCGCAGGTGGGACCACGCTGGCGTGGTCGGGGACAGTGGCGGAGACCCTCGGTGAGACCAGCCTCAAGGCGCACATCACGGTCCCGGCGCAGCGAGCCTGGGCATGGGACTACCTGGCCCATGCCTTCAGCGCGGCCGACCACATCGCGTACGCCACATTGGCTCCGGCGTTCGTCGTGGGCGGCACCGGAGGGTACAGCCAGCTCGAGTCGATGCCCAGCTACCAAGACGGGGTCGCGGGGACCCAGCGGTACAGCGACGTCGACTACTTCACCACCACCAAGTCCGAGACAGACGCCACAACGACATTCGGCAAGGCGTACGGGCTCAAGGGCTACCGGGTGGCGACGACATGGGCGGTCACCGCGGCCCCCAGGGTCTCGAGCGGCACCGGCAGCGGCAGGGCGGTCCCCGATCTGTCGACCGACGCCGATCCGTACACGGGCTATCTGCTGTACAACCCGAGCGCCAACACAGGCGTGGCCCTGCAAGGTGGCTGGGGAGGCACGAGCTTCGTCGCGCCCGAACTGAACGGCTCCGATGCCGTGATCGAGTCGGCGGTCGGGCACCGGGTCGGGTTCTGGAACCCGGCGATCTACCCCTTCGCCACCGGGCACGACTCGCCGTTCACGCCCCTCGACAGGAGCGGGACGACAAACGACAACCTGTACTACACGGGTACGCCGGGCACGGTGTACAACGCGGCGACCGGCCTCGGGACCCCGGACCTGACCGAATTGGCTCGCGACTTCGCGAACGAGTAGCCCGGAGCTGCCGAGCGAGACGGGAGGATCCGACTGACGCGCAAGAATGGGCCGGGTCGGGCCATCGCGACCCGGCCCTGCCCGTCAGGTCGTCCGTCGCGCGCTGACGGGAAAGACGATCGCCGGCGCCGTACGCTCCCGGCGCCCGGCGTGCGTCAGCTCCGCCGTCGGCCGAAGAGCAGCCAGACGAGACCGGCGAGCACGGCGACGATGACGACCACCTTCACGATGCCCCAGAGGACGCCGGCGATCGAGCTGAGCACCCAGAAGGCGATCAGGACCCCGACGACCCCGACCCCGACGAGGGCGAGCGTGTGCATCGGGCGCACACCGCCGGACCTGCGCTGAGGCGAGCCACCTCCGGTCTGCGGTTCCACCTGGTGTGTCATGCGCGCCTCCTCGGCACCGGCCCCGGCGCCCCTATGCGCCGCGGCTCTACCACGATGCTACGTTCCGCCGCGATGCAAAGGAGGTCGGCGGCATACCAGGCGGGCTCGACACGGGCCGTCCCGGCGAGGGCCGCCGGAGCAGGGCCGGCCCCGCCACGCTGATGCACGACGGCACAGGCCTCGACAGCCTGGCAGAGCAGTTCCGGCAATTCGCCGTGGTCGTCGGGCGGGACGGCGCCGCGCGCTACGCGCGGATCTGCGAAGGCGCCGCCTCCGACGAGCCGCTCCTCGAGCTGGTGAAGGAAGCGCCGCCTGACCAGCGCCGGCCGAACATCCTCCTCGCCGCCGTCCACTCCCTCCTCCTGTCCGGGATCGACGACCCGCTCGCCGCCCACTACCCGACCGTGCTCGCGTGGCGGGGCGAGGACCCTGCGAGCGCGCGCGCACCGGACACCACAGACCCCTTCCCGGCCTTCGCCGCCTTCTGCAGGCGTCACCGTGAGCCGGTCGTGCAGCTCGTCGCGACCCGGGCGACCCAGACCAACGAGGTCGGCCGGTGCAGGGCGATCCTCCCGGCGCTCTCGACGGTCGCGTCCCGAGCCGGCACGCCGGTCGCCATCGTGGAGCTCGGCGCAGCCGCAGGTCTGAACCTGCTGTTCGACCGGTACGCCTACGACTACGGCGACGGCGCCCTGGCCGGCGACACGGCCAGCCCCGTCCGGCTCCGGTGCGAGGTGCGGGAGGGCCGGCCCCCGACCACGGTGCCGGCGGTCGTGGCGCGGGTCGGGCTCGACCGGCGCCCGGTCGACGTCCACGTCGACGACCAGGCACGCTGGTTGCTCGCGTGCCAGTGGCCCGACCACCTCGACCGCTTCGAGGTCGCGCGCCACGCAGTGTCGCTCTCCCGGTCGATGACAGACGCGCCGGTCGTCCGGCGTGGTGACGCGGTGGAGGACCTCGCGTCGGTGGTCGCGACGCTGCCCGCCGACGCGCACCTCTGCGTGCTCCACACCTGGGTCGCCGCGTACTTCACGCCGGCACAGCAACGCGCGCTGGCCGACGCCGTCGCGGACGTCGCCTCGACGCGTCCTGTCTCGTGGCTCTTCGCCGAGGCGCCCTACGAGGTCCCGGGCCTACCCGTCCCTCCGGCCCCCGGCGAGAAGGTCAGCGGGGCGACGGCGGTGGTGCTCGTGGAGCAGGCACCCGGCGCCGCGCCGGGCGCGCGCCGCCTGGCCGACATGCACGCCCACGGCCGCTGGCTCCACTGGTACGACGAGAGCGACGGAGGCGGCTGAGGCGTCGCCCGCTCCATGGCGGTCATCGCGTGGGACCGGTGCCCGTCCCCTCCGGGTCGTCGCTGGGCCCCCACGGCGCCTCACGGCGGGCGGGCACGACGATGCCGTCGGGGCCCACCATCGACACGGTCCCGACCGCCGCCGTGCCGAACCGGCGGCGGATGGCGTCGACGGCGGCGGTCACCTCGCGCCAGTGCTCCTGACGTCGCGCGGCGTCCACCGCGCCTCTCCCGGGAGCACCGGCGGAAGGGCCACCGGCGGAGGGACCACCGGCGGAAGGACCACCGGCGGAAGGACCACCGGAAGAGGAGCCGTCGAGCTCGAAGCGCAGCTGGCGGTCCGCGGACGCCGGTTGGAGCCCCGAGGCGCTCACCCCGAGCAGCCGCGCCCCCATCGGCAGCTCCACCGCGTCCAACAGCGCGGCGGCGATCGCGCCGATCGCCGTGCCCGTGTCGAGCCCGACCGCCATGGTGTGCGCACGCGTCACGAGGGAGAAGTCGCCGAGCTTCACCTTGACCGTGATCGTGCGCGCGAGCTGTCCGCTCGCGCGCAGGTGTCCGGCGACCGACTCGGCCATCCTCAGCGCGTGGCGCTGGAGCACGGCGCGCTCCGCGATGTCCTCCCGGAAGGTCTCCTCGTGGCCGACGGACTTCGTCGGGCGGTGGGGCACGACCGGCTCGGGGTCGTCCCCGCGCGAGAGCGCGGCGAGGTGCCGCCCGTGCGCCTTGTCGAGCGCGCGGACGAGCACCGCGTCGGGGAGCCCGGCGAGGTCACCCACGGTGCGCACACCGAGGTCCGCGAGCCGCTTCGCCGTGGCGGGGCCGACGCCCCAGAGCTGCTCGACCGCCATCGGATGGAGGAAGGCGAGCTCCTCGCCGGGCGCGACCACGACCACGCCCCTTCCCGGGAGCTTCCCGCGCGGCCCGGCACGGGGCTTGGCGGCGCGCGAGGCGAGCTTGGCGATCATCTTGGAGCGACCCGCGCCGACCGAGCAGTCGAGCGCGAGCTCCTCGCGCACGCGCCGCCGGATCGCCCCGCCGATCTCTCCGGGGGCACCGAGCAGGCGCAGCGCACCGCGGACGTCGAGGAACGCCTCGTCGAGCCCGATCGGCTCCACCAGTGGGGTGAACGAGAGGAGCACCTCACGCAGCTGCGCGCTCACCTCCGCGTACCGGCCGTAGTGGCCGTCGACGAACACCGCCTTGGGGCAGAGCTGGCGCGCCCGCAGGGACGGCATCGCGGAGTGGACGCCGAAGACGCGAGCCTCGTAGGTGCACGACGCGACCACGCCGCGCGCGCCGCTTCCCCCGACGATCACCGGCTTGCCAGCGAGCGTCGGATCGTCGAGCACCTCGACCGAGGCGAAGAAGGAGTCCATGTCGACGTGGAGGATGCTCGGCTCGCGCCGGGGCGCGGTGGACTCCTCGGGGCCTCCCGTCCCCGGGGTGCCGCGCTCAGCCACCGAGCCGGAGCCGGAGCCGCCGGAAACCCTCGGCATGGGCCACGCCCGCGCGTCGCCCCTCCTCCTCGGCACGACGCCGGATCGCCTCGGTCGCCCACCCGGCGTCGGCGCCGGCGAACTGGCTCCGATGGCACTCGACCGCGGCCGCCTTTACCTCGACCGTCTCGGAGATGTCCACCCACACGTCCGGCTCGAGCGTCGCCGCGAGGTACGCCTCGGACACCTGGTGCGGCGGACCTGCGTCGGGGAAGTAGTGCGGGAGCGCGGCCGACGGCGAGAGCGCGTCGAGCAGCGCCCACCCCGCGACGCGGTGGTCGCGGTGGTTGAAGTAGTCCTGGCCGAAGAAGACCGCGGTCGGGTCGTGACCGAACACGACCTCGGGGCGGACCGACCGCACGAGTGCGACGAGCTCGCCCACGAATGTCGGGCGTCGGTCGAGCTCTCCGTCGGTCGCACCGAGCACGCGGTGGGAGGCGAGCCCGATCGTCCCGGCCGCAGCGGCGAGCTCCCCGGCGCGGCGGCGGGCGAGCTCGGCCGGGACCACGGCGGGGTCGGGGGTGCCACGGCCGCCGTCGGTGCACACGACGAGATGGACTGCCGAGCCGCGCTTCGCCCACAGTGCGAGGGTGCCCCCGCACGCCACGTCGGCGTCGTCGGGATGGGCGTAGACGGCGAGCGCCACGGCGGGCACCCGCGTCACGAGCTCGGCCAAGGCGATCAGTCCGTCGGTGGTCAGGCCCGCCGCTTGGGCTCGGTGGTCTTTATCAGCAACCCGACTTCCCGCTGGAAGTCCCCTGCGTCCTCGAACCCCTTGTAGACGCTCGCGAACCTCAAGTACGCCACGTCGTCGAGCTCCTTCAGCTGCTCGAGGACCGCCATCCCCACCTGCTGGGTGGTCGGCTCGGGGGACGCGCCCCGCAACGTCTCCTCGACGCGGCTCGCGAGCTCCTGGAGCATCTCGTCGGTCAGCGGTCGGTTCTTGCAGGCCGCCTGCATCCCGGCGACGAGCTTCGCCCGGTCGAACGGCTCGCGCTGGCCGGACCGCTTGACCACCCACAGTGGCTGCTCCTCCACGCGCTCGAACGTGGTGAACCGCCGACCGCAGCCGAGGCACTCTCGCCGGCGCCGGATCGCCGCACCCTCGTCGGACACGCGCGAGTCGACGACCTTGTCGTCGTCTGCGCCGCACCACGGACACCGCACCCGTGCGACGTTACCGCTGCCCCGACGCCGATCCTCGACGACATCGACGACATCTCGTCGGTCAGGGGATCGGGAAGCTCTCGTCGTTCAGGGGATCGGGATGCGCTCGCCGGGAGTGACGACATCCGAGCCGATCTCCCTGGCGAGCGCTTCGGCCATCGGCCGAGGGTTCCCCCCTCGATCGAACCGTGCCGCGATCGACCACAACGTGTCGCCGGGCCGGACCACGTAGACCGTTTCCCCGGCGGTCGCAGCCCCCACCCGGGGGTGCGCGGCGACGGGCGACCCCCCGAGCGAGGCGATCGGGAGGGCGAGGCCGCACACGAGGCCGGCGACGGCGGCAGCGAAGACCACCGCGCGGCGCCGGCGCCGGACCACCGCACGCCGAGCACGGCGCCGGACCCCGTCGAGCCTCCCCGGACCCACCGTGGGAGCGGCCTCCCGGACAGGAACGAGCCTCAGCGCCGGACGGGGCCGGGCGTCGAACGTCTCCGCGGACCAGTCGAGCCCGTCGGTGTCCAACAGCGGTGCGATCGCCATCTCACCCTCCTCGTCCAGGCCTCTCTCGGTCGGCGCCGCCCCCGGAGCGGGCCCCCCGGGGCGACGAACGTCCGTTCGCCGACCACCCCATCCCACCACGAACGTGCGTTCGTGTCAAGGAGCGGCTACGAACGGATGTTTGATCTCGAGAGGCTCCTTCGCTATCCTCGCGGCAAACACACGTTCGCCGGTGCCGGCGAGCCTACGAGGGGGTTGTGACCATGGCCCAGGCGCTCAGCGGGAAGCGGCGACAGATCCTCGAGTACATCGGCGACTGTCTGCGCGAACGGGGGTACCCGCCCTCGGTGCGCGAGATCGGCGAGGCGGTCGGCCTCAACTCGTCCGCCACCGTCCACAGCCACCTCGCCGTCCTCCAACGCGAGGGCTACCTCCAGCGGGACCCGACGAAACCGCGGGCGATCAAGGTCCGTTACGAGCCCAACTCGCAGGTGGCGATGGCCGCGGGGCCCGTCCGCCACGTCCCGCTCGTCGGCGACGTCGCCGCCGGCACCGGGGTGCTCGCACAGGAGAACGTGGAGGAGATCGTCGCCCTCCCCGAGGACTTCACGGGCACGGGGTCTCTGTTCATGCTCCGCGTGCGGGGCGACTCGATGCTCGAGGCGGGCATCTTCGACGGCGACTTCGTGGTCGTCCGACAGCAGCCGGAGGCGGACAACGGCGACACCGTCGTCGCAGGGATCCCGGGCGACGAGGCGACGGTGAAGGTGTTCTCGAGGCGCAAGGGCAAGGTGGTGCTGACCCCGCGGAACGCTTCCCTCTCCCCCATCGAGCTCGCTCCGGAGGACGTCACCGTCTACGGCAAGGTCGTGACGGTGCTCCGCCGCCTCTGAGGCCGCCGCGCCGGCCCGGCGGCCCACATCCCGCGGCTCACCACGTCCCGCCGTCGATGACCGCGCCGAGGACCTCGCGCGCCCGCTCGAGCGACGCGCGCGTCACGTGCTCGTCCGGGTGGTGCGCGAGCAGAGGATCGCCGGGCCCGAAATTGGTGGCCGGGATGCCCTGCGCCCACAACGTGGCGACGTCGGTCCACCCGAGCTTCGCCCGCGGCGGGTGACCGCTGCGCTCCACCAGCGCGGCGAGCAGCGGATGGCCGAGCACGGGCGGGGCGCCGTCGGCCGCGTCGACGAACGCCACGTGGTCGCCGAGCCCCTCTTCGAGCAACCCGGCTGCGACGTCGAGGACCGCCGCGCGTGCGGCCACCGCGTCGTGGTCGGGGGCGAAGCGGTGGTTGAGGGTGAGGACCACGTGGTCCGGGACGACGTTTCCGGCCACTCCCCCGGACACGTGGACCGCCTGCAGCTGCTCGGCGAAGTCGCAGCCGTCGAGCTCGACGGACCGACCCCTCCACGCCGCGACGCGCTCGAGCACCGGCGCGAGCCGGTGGATCGCGTTGCGTCCGGTGAACGGACGCGCGGTGTGGGCGCGGACGCCGCCGAGGTGGAGCTCCGCGCGCAACGTCCCCTGGCACCCCGCCTCCACACGCGCACCGGTCGGCTCGCAGAGCACCGCGGCGTCGGCCTCGAGCAGGTCCGGCCGCTCGTGCAACACCTCCAAGAGCCCGCTCTGCGCGCGCGCCACCTCCTCGCGCGCGTACAGGCACCAGGTGAC
>JASHYA010000245.1 GCA_030043315.1 Acidimicrobiales bacterium | reverse complement strand
GGTCTGCCGAGCGCGGCGCGCCACCACGCGTGGGCGCCGACGCCCCCCGTTCGCAGCACGTCGGTAGGTACTGTAGGCAGCGCGCCGAGACGCCGGTGAGCGGCCGTGCGAGAGAGCGACGGGAACGGTGACGACGACGCGGCCACGACACCAGCTCGCATCGCACCGACCGGCGCATTTGGCGCGGCTCACCGGAGAGCGGCCCCGACTTGGCAAGACCCCCGACTCCCTGCTCGCGCTCCACGACGCGGGCTACCGCGCCGTCCTGGAGCGGCTCGGCCCGGGCCGTGTCCTGGACGTCGGCTGCGGCGAGGGCTTCGAGTCGCTCCGCTTGGCTGGCGCGGGCCGCCGGGTGCTCGGGATCGACAGCGCGCACGAGGCGACGGAGGCCGCACGCCGCGTCGCCGACGACGGCGCGGCGGGCCCGGCACCCACGGCATCCCCGGCGCCGTCGTTGTCGGTCGCGCAGATGGACGCGCTCGCACTCGGCCTCGCCGGCGGCACCTTCAACGCCGTCTGCTCGTCGCACCTCATCGAGCACTTCCACGACCCGTCCGCGCACGTCGCCGAGGTGGCCCGCGTGACCGCGGACACCGGGACCGTCTTCTTCCTCACGCCCAACGCTCCGGCAGACTTCGAGAACCCGTTCCACCTCCACCTGTTCGGCCCCGGGGACCTCGGCGAGCTCCTGCGCGACTGGTTCGACGACGTGTGGGTCGGCGGGGTCGACGCGACCGACCGGGTGAAGGCGGACTTCGCCGCGCGCCGCGCGAAGGCCGCCAAGCTGCTCCGCCTCGACGTCTTCGACCTCCGGCACCGGATCCCGCGGAGCTGGTACGTCGCGCTGTACACGAAGATGTTGCCGGTCGCCTACGCGCTCGTGGACCGTCGCGACCGCGACGCCGCGGTCGACATCACCGCGGACGACTGGTTTGTGACCGACGACGTGGACGAGACGACGCTCGTCCTCTTCGCGGTCTGCAGGGGTCCGCGCCGGTGAACCTCGAACGAGAGGTCCGGGCGGCGCGGGACACGACGCTTCGGATCGGCCTCACCGGCGGCATCGGGACCGGGAAGTCGACGGTCGCGGGGATGCTCGCACGCCGCGGCGCGACGGTGGTCGACGCCGACGAGATCGCCCGGGAGGTCGTGCTCCCCACCGGCCCCGCGTACGGCGCGGTGGTCGAGCGCTTCGGTCCCGAGGTCGTCGACCCGGACGGGACCTTGGACCGGGCCGCCGTCGCCTCGCTCGTCTTCACCGACCCGCGTGCCCTCGCCGACCTGAACGCGATCACCCACCCGGTGATCGGGGCGATCATGCTCGAGCGGCTCACGATGCTGGACGGTCCCAGCCGGCCCGGGGTCGCCGCCCCCGGCCCGGCCGGCCTCGGCCGCCCCGCCGGGATCGCCGTCGCGGTCATCCCTCTCCTGCAACCGGCGGACGTGGACGCCCTCGGTCTCGCCGCCGTCGTCGTGGTGGACTGCCCGACCGAGGTGGCCGTCGGACGACTCGTCGGGGAACGAGGCATGGGCGAGTCGGACGCCCGGGCGAGGATCGCCGCGCAGCCCTCCCGGGAGGAGCGTCTGGCGCTCGCCGACTACGTCGTCGACAACGGCTCGACGCCGGAGCACCTGGCAACGGAGGTGGAAGCGCTCTGGACGTGGCTCGACGAGCTCCGTCCGCGCGACGCGGCGACGTGACGTTGGCCGCGGCAGTTGCACGCCCGATAGCCTCCGGTCCGGGATCTTTGCGCCTGCGGGCACATCCCCGAGACTCCTCACATCCTCAGCCATGACCCTCACCAGTCAGCCCGAGCCGGTGCCGCTCGGGACCACGATCGCCCGTCGCCCGCACCAGGGGGCGGGGGACGACGCCGGTCACGACGAACCCGAGCGCGACGCTCCTTCCCGGGCGCTGTCCTTCACGGTCGGCGGGATGACGTGCGGTGCCTGCGCCGCTCGTATCGAGCGGCGCCTGAACCGGATCGAGGGCGTCCGTGCGGTGGTGAACTTCGCGACCGAGCGCGCGTCGGTGACGGCACCGCCGACGGTCACCGCGGCCGACGTCATCGACGAGGTGACGTCGATCGGCTACCAGGCGGAGCTGATCGGGAGCGATACCCGGATGACGGCTGCGGAGTCCGGCGAGGAGGCGGCGAGACGCGTGCGGACACTGGGGCGCCGCCTGATCGTCGCCGCGGTGCTCTTCATGCCGCTGTGCGACGCGTCGATCGCCTTCTCGGTGGTGCCGAGCGTGCGGTTCGAGGGATGGCAGTGGCTGCTGATCGCCCTCTCCCTTCCGGTCGTCACCTGGGCGGCGTGGCCCTTCCACCAGGCCGCGTTCCGCCACGCGCTCCACGGCACCGCCACGATGGACACGCTGGTGTCGCTCGGAGTGATCAGCGCGTCCGCGTGGTCGGTCTACGCGATGTTCTTCGAGGACACCAGCCGAACCGGCCGTTCGATCGCCTACCTCTTGGAGCACCATTCGGGCGGCTCGATCTACCTCGACGTCGCCGGCGGGGTCACGACCTTCCTGCTCTGCGGCCGCTGGTTCGAAGCCCGTTCCCGCCAGCGGAGCGGCGACGCGCTGCGCGCGCTCGCCGAGCGCGGCGCCAGGGAGGTCTCGATCCTCGACGCCGGCGGGACCGAGCGACGCCGACCCGTGGCCGACCTCCGGCCCGGCGACCGCTTCGTCGTCCGCCCGGGCGAGAAGGTCGCGACCGACGGGGTCGTGGTGTCCGGCGAGTCGGCCATCGACCGGAGCCTCATGACCGGGGAGTCCGAGCCGGTCGACGTGCGTCCCGGCGACGCGGTCACCGGCGGCACCGTGTCCTGCGCCGGACGGCTGATCGTCGAAGCGACCAGCGTCGGAGCCGACACGCAGCTCGGCCACATGATCGCCCTGGTCGAGCACGCCCAAAACGAGAAGGCGCAGGTGCAGCGCCTCGCGGATCGGATCGCGAGCGTGTTCGTCCCGGTCGTGATCGGGCTGGCGCTGGCCACCCTGGGCGGCTGGCTGGCGGCCGGAGCCTCGTCGCTCACCGCCTTCAACGCCGGGTTGTCGGTCCTCATCATCGCGTGCCCCTGTGCGCTGGGTCTCGCAACCCCTGCGGCGCTCTTCGTGGCGTCAGGCACGGGGGCCCGTGAAGGGATCTTCTTCAAGGGCTACCAGGCGCTCGAGCTCTCCAGGCAGGTCGACACCGTCGTGCTCGACAAGACCGGCACGGTCACCGAGGGACGGATGGCGGTGGTCGACTGCGTCGGCACCCCGGGCGTCGACCGCCGCGAGGTGCTGCGGCTCGCCGGTGCGGTCGAGGCGGCATCGGAGCACCCCGTCGCCCGCGCGATCGCCGCCGCCGCCCAGGTCGAGCTGGGTACGCCCACACCCGTGGAGTCGTTCGTCGCGGTTGCCGGGCTGGGCACGACGGGCGCGGTGGGCGGTCGCACCGTCTCGGTGGGACGCGCGGCGCTCGTGCCGGACGCCAGCCTCCCCGACGACGTCGCGGAGGCTCTGCCAGCGTGGGAGGCCCGCGGGCGGACGACGGTCGTCGTCACCCGCGACGGCGCTGTGATCGGGGCGATCGCGGTCGCCGACGCCGTCCGACCCTCCGCGGCCCCGGCGGTCGAGAAATTGCGGAGCCTCGGGCTCCGCTGCATCCTCCTCTCGGGGGACAACGAGACGACGACCCGGGCCGTCGCCGCGGCGGTGGGCATCGACGAGGTGGTCGCCGGGGCGCTGCCGGCCGAGAAGGTGGCGGTGATCCGGTCGCTCCAACAGGCGGGCCGTTCGGTCGCGATGATCGGAGACGGCGTGAACGACGCACCCGCCCTGGCGGCGGCGGATCTGGGGCTGGCCGTCGGCTCGGGCACCGACGTCGCGATCGACGCCGCCGACCTGATAATCCTCCGCGACGACCTGGGGGCGGCAGCGTCCGCGATCGCGTTGGCCCGCCGCACGTTGCGCATCATCCACTCGAACCTGCTCTGGGCCTTCGCGTACAACCTGGTCGCCATCCCCGTCGCAGCGGCGGGTCTTCTCGATCCCCTCATTGCCGCGGGCGCGATGTCCCTCTCCTCCGTCTTCGTCGTGTGGAACAGCTCTCGGCTCAGGCCGCGACGACCGCCGGCGGCGCGACGCCGCCCCACCGTGCGCCAGCCGGCGCGCAGGCCGTCTCGGCCCGCGCCAAAAGGCCCGACGCGAGAGGCGACGCCGGAGCCGGCGGCCGTGCCCGCGCACGCTGGCCGAGAGCACGTGTGAGCTACCTGACCCAGTGGTCGTTCGACCCGTTCGTCGTCGTCGCGGCGGTCGTGGTCGTATGGCACGAGATCGGCCTTCACCGGCTGGCCCGGCGCTCCGTCCCCTCCCGGACGGCGCAACGGCGCCGGCGCTCCTTCCTCTTCTACGGCGGGCTCGCCGTGCTCCTTCTGACCGTCGTCTCGCCGCTCGACTACTGGGGCTACCGCTACTTCTTCGTGCACATGATCCAGCACGTCCTGATCATGTTCTTCGCCTCCGGCCTTATCGTCATCGGTGCCCCCTGGCTCCCGCTCGCCCACGCGCTCCCGGTCGGGGTGCGCCGGCGCCTGGGTCGCGCCGTGTACCTGGGCAGGTGGTCGAGGGCCTTCCGCGCGATCGGCCGTTGGGGCACGAACGGGGTCGTCGCCGTGGTGGCCTTCAACGTGGTGATGGTGGTCTGGCACCTGCCCGGTCCCTTCGTCTTCGCCCAGACGAACCGCTTGGCGCACGTCTGGCTCATGCACGGGAGCTACGTCGTCGTGGGCGTCTTCTTCTGGGCGCAGATCCTTCCCTCCTACCCGTTCCGCCCCAGACTTTCGATCATGGGCAAGATCGGCGCCTTGCTCTCGACGAACGTGGTGATGTTCGTGCTGGCCATGGCGCTCAGCATCTTCTCGACGCACTCGTGGTACTCGGTCTACGACCACGTCCCGGGTGTCGGGCTCTCGCCGTTCGCGGACCAGCAGATCGGCGCGGCCATCCTCTGGGTCTGCGGCGACTTCTGGGCGCTGCCGGCGCTCAGCTGGGTGGTGCGCGGCGCCATCGCGGAGGAGGGCTCTGCGAGCGCGCTCTTCGACCGGGTCGTGCGCGCCGGGACGTTCTCGTCGGTGCGCGAGGTCCCGCGCGGCTAGTTCCTCCGAAGTCGATCGGGTGACGTCGGTCAGGACTTCGTGACGCCGAAGACCACGGCTCCGAACCTCGTCGACCGTGAGAGGTCGACGATCGAA
>JASHYA010000244.1 GCA_030043315.1 Acidimicrobiales bacterium | reverse complement strand
CGGACCGCCGCCTCGTAGATCTGGAACCAGTGGAAGCCGGGGTCCTCCTGGAGCAGGGCCGAGCCCAGGGCGGCAGCGACCTCTTCCCGCCGGCCGCCCCTGCGGAGATGGCCGTAGACGATGGAACCGGCACGGTCCACCTCGCCCTCGGTGTCCCAGCACGCGGGCAGCGCCTCCAGCCCGGCTCCAACTCCCGGGTCCTTTGGCGGTCGAGCCGCGGGCACGTTCAGGAAGCGGTCGAGGTACACCTTCAGCGCCACATGGAAGACGCCGCGCAGAAGGAGGGGGGACGGCGCCCGTACCAACAGCTGGTGGAGCGCGTTGGCGCTCGTGAACCCGTGGTGGACGACGTCCCAGTCGCCGTGGTCGTTCTGCACGTGGAAGCGGGTGACCCGCAACGCGGCGGCCAAGGCGACCGCCCGGCCGAGCTGCTCGGCCGACGCGCCGCGCTCGATGGCCTGGAAGACGGCCTCGACGACGGCCCCCGGGTCCTCGCCGAGGATCTCCCATCCGAGGGCGCCCACCCCGCCGCCCTCCTCGAACCGTGCCGCGCGGGCATCGCCCTCGGGGGTCCAGCCGGAGGCCGCGAGCGCTCCCGGCAGCCGGTCGGCCGCGGCTGCCGCGAGCCCGGCGAGGTCGTCGGGATGGCGCCATGGCCCTTCCTCCTCGTGGCGCGTCGCGTCCGCGGTCTCGTGGACGAGCGTCGGTAGGACGAGCGCGGCTGCGCCGGCATCGACCGGCGTCAGGTGGTCCACGAGCTCGAGCGCCTTGTTCGTGAAGTCGAGGATGTGCCCCTCGTCGAGAAAGAGGTGGTCGGTGGCCGCCGCGCTCAGCATCTCGCTCAGTGCGGTCGACGGGAGACCGCAGGCGATGGCGGTGGCCAAGGTCCGCTCCGCCGCGTCGCCCGAGCGGGTGTCGATGAACCGCCGGTACCAAGAGGTCAGCCGCTCTGGCGCCACGTCCGTGCCTCCGAGGGGAGCCAGAGGGAACCTCGGGGCCCGGCCACGGGTGTCGTCGGAAAGGAACCGGAGCGCGTGCACCAGCGCCAGGGGGCGGTCGTCGGGATCCAGCCGCTCGAGCACGTTCGCCATCGCGGACAACACCGTCAACCCCGGGCCGAAACCCTGCGTCCGGAACCGGCCTCCGAACCGGGCACCTGCGAGAACGACCTGGGATGCCGGAACGCCGTCCGAGAGGAGTCCGAGCACCGCCTTGGCGAGCACGAGGGTGAGACCGTGCTCCAGCCCGTCGTGGATCCGTTCGAGCGCGGCGACCCGGTCGAAGGGCCGGCTCTCGGTGACGACAACCACCCGACCGTCGACGATCTCGACCTCGTAGGCGCGGGCGTCGTCAGCGAACGGATCCAGGGTCGAACCGGAGCACAGGTCGAACCGCGCGTGGTGCCAGTGGCACGTCACGAGGCCGCTCTCGACCGTGCCACGGTGAAGCGGGAACCCGAGATGGGGACAGCGGTCGTCGATCCCGTAGGCCCGGCCGTCGTGCCAGAAGACGCAGACCGGTTGGTTCCCGGCTTTCGCCGTCAGATAGCCCGCCTTCTGCAGGTCGTCGATGCTGCCGGCGTCCACGCGCATGTCCCTCTCCCTTCTTCGGCTCTCGAACCCTCTCCTTCTCGTCTCGACGAGACGCACCATACGACCTCAAGCGAACTTCACGTCAAGACCCGCGCGACGGGAACCGCCCGAAGGAACGCCCAACTCTCAGAACAAGACGGGCAGCGCCTCGAGGCCACGCAGGAAGATCCCGTCACGCCAGACGAGGTCTCCGTACGGCACCCCGAGGCGCAGCCCTGGAAACCGGTCCAGCACCAACGAGAGCGCCACCTGCCCTTCCACCCTTGCCAACGCGGCGCCGAGACAGAAGTGCGGCCCGTGGCCGAAGCCCAGGTGCGGTCCGTCGTCGCGCGTGACGTCGAGGTCTTCCGCTCGGGGATAGCGGGACGGGTCGCGGTTCGCCGCACCAAGAGCCACGAGCACGATCTCACCCGCAGGGATGGTCACGCTCCCCACACGTAGTGGTTCCACGGTGAAGCGGAGCATGGGGTGGTGCACAGGCCCGTCGTAACGGAGGAGCTCCTCGACGGCCGCCGGGACGAGCTCCGGACGTGCGTGCAGCAGTGCGAGCTGATCGGGATGGGTCAGAAGCGCCGCCACGCCGTTGCCGATCAGGTTGACCGTCGTCTCGTGTCCGGCCAGCAGGAGCAAGAAGACCGTGGACATGAGCTCCGCCTCGGTCAAGACCTGATCGCCGTCCCTCGCTGCCACCAGGGCGGAGATCACGTCCTCCCCCGGCACAGCACGCTTCGCTGCGATCAGCTCGGACAGGTAGCCGGCCACCTCCGCGGCCGCGCTCTGTGCGCGCGGCCGGGTCTCTTCGATCGGTCCCGTCGCGATCATGGCCCGGAACCAGCTCTGGAACCGGCGCTCGTCGGCTACCGGCACCCCCAGGAGCTCGCAGATCACGCGGATGGGGAGGGGGAAGGCGAAGTCTGCGACGAGGTCCGCCTCACGACGCCCTTCGAGACGATCGGCGAGCTGCGACGCGATCTCCGCCACTCTCGGTCGGAGCGACTCCACCCGCGTGAGCGTGAACGCCTGGGAGACCAGACGCCGCAACCTCGTATGGTCGGGCGGGTCGGTGCTCAGCATGTGCTCCGCCAGGGACACGTCGAGCCCTGTCTCTTCCGCAGTCCCGCCCCCGGAGCCGACGGGTCCCGTCGCGTCGGGGTAACTGCCACCTGCAGGAGCCCCTCCTTGTCGTTGCGTCGGCTGCCCCCACCACCGCCTGAGGAATCGCCTCCCGTCCGTGGAGAGCCGAGGGTCCGCGAGTGCGGCCTTTGCGTCTGTGAAGCGGGTGATCACCCACACGTTGCGCCCGCTCGGCAGCGCCGTCCGCCACACGGGCCCGGCGGCCCGCGCATGCGCATAGGCCGGGAACGGATCAGCGGGCCACCCGAGCTCGTGACTGCCCCACGGGGGCGACTCGGCTGGGTCGGCGGGCGGCTCGTCGTACGCGGTCACCGTTGCGTGATCCGACCTATGCGACTGAGGGCACCGTGCATCGCGGTGCTTCGCTCGTGCTCGCGGTCGTGCACGGCGTATAGCGCAGGGCCTGCACGCAAGCTCAGGCCGGACCCTCGACGTTGACCGTCGGTACGCCTCGGCCGGCGCGGACAACCACGATCGCGCTCTCGGCGTCGCCTGGGTTCGACTCCCGGTGCACGGCTCCCCGCGGCACGTGGACGAAGTCCCCGGGCTCGGCCTCGACGACCTCGCGGCCTCCCGGCCCCGACTCGATGCGAATCCGCCCGTACGCGACGTAGATCGACGTCTCGTAGTCGGCGTGGTGGTGCCATCCGGACACCGCCCCGGCGTCGGTGCGCACGAGCCCTGCCCAGAGGCCGTCGACCGCGATCGCCTCCTCCCGGAGCATCCCGGGCGTCGGATCCCCCTCGACCCGTTCGGCGGGCACGACACGACGTACGGGATCGGGTGCGGCCACAAAATCGAGCATACGAGGGTCGGGCCGCCAGACCGGAGGCTACGCCCGGCGGCGAGATTCCGGTCAAGATGCTCGGGTGGCCGTCCCCATCGTCCGGGCCGAGGTGCTCGAGGTCCGCATGGCGCTGAAGGAGCCCTTCGTCACCGGCTTCGGCTCAACCGACACCCGGCGGACGGTCCTCGTCCACCTCGTGGACGCCGACGGGACCGAGGGCTGGGGAGAGGCGGCGGCGCTCGACCACCCCTTCTACCTCCCCGACACGACGTCCTCAGCCTTCGCGGTCGCCGCGGAGTGGGCGCTCCCCCTCGCCCTCAACGGACCGCCTGAGCCGCGAGCGGTCGCTGCTCGGCTGCGGCCGATCCGGGGCAACACGTTTGCCAAATCGGGGGTCGAAGCCGCCTTCTGGTGTCTCGAGGCGGCGCGCCGTCTCGTGCCCCTCGCGCAGCTGCTCGCCGCCTCGGACGTGACGGAGTCGGACGTGGCGGAGTCGGACTTGGCGGCCCACCGCCCATGGCGCAGCGCAGCCGAGGTGGGTGACAGCATCGGCATCCATCCGACGGTCGAGTCCACCCTGGTGGCGGTCGACCGGGCAGTGGCCAGGGGTTATCGCCGCATAAAACTCAAGGTGAAGCCCGGCTGGGACGAGGAGATCGTCGCACCCGTGCGCGACGGACTCGGCCCCGACGC
>JASHYA010000243.1 GCA_030043315.1 Acidimicrobiales bacterium | reverse complement strand
GGTGCGCGCACTCGAGGCCGACGCGGTCGTGGAGAACCTCGCCGACACGGACCTGGTCCTGAAGGTCCTGCTCGGCAGCTGACGCGCCCGAGCTCACCCGAGATCGCCCGAGCAACCCGAGCTCGTCGGGTTCATCCGAGCCACTCGGTCAACCGGATCGTCACGGAGTCGCCGGCCGCCTTGCCGATCGCCTTCCGGACCGCGGCCGGGACCGGGAGCTTGTGGTCCCCGTCGCCGAGCGCCACGAACGCGGTCGTGAACGGCAGTCCGTCGATCGTCCCGCGCACCTTGACGAGCCCACGCGCCTTGGAGAACGGCGCGGCGCGCGGCATGACGACGTACGTCCACTCGTTCTCCGACGGGCTCTTCAGCAGCACCGCCGAGAACGGGGGGACGAACGGCTGCATCTGCGGTCTCCTCTCCACCTGCAACTCCGACGGTCCATGGTTGCCCAACTCATCGACCGGCGGTCAGGGGCCCCGCGATGATTTCGGTGCCCTCGTCCCGTCGGAAGTCCCGTGCGACGAGGGGGAGGCGAGCCCGAGGGTCACGGAGTGGGCCGGATGGTTCGGGAGCGGCCGAGAGCGAGAAGGGATCCCCGATGAGCGAGACCACGAATGTCGTCGAGGTGACGCGGAGGATCCCCGCACCGGCCCCACGGCTCTTCGCCCTGCTCGCCGACCCCGCACGCCATCCAGAGCTCGACGGGTCCGGGATGCTGCGACGCGCGCTGGACCCGCAACCGGTACGCGGCGTCGGCGACGTCTTCGTGATGGCGATGCACAACGACGAGATGGGCGAGTACGAGATGACGAACCATGTCGTCGAGTACGAGCCGGGCCGCCGGATCGTCTGGGAGCCGGTCCTGTCCGCAGCCTCGCGGGAAGAGGACGTGGCTGCAATCGGTGATTCTGCGCATCAGCGTTGGGGGTACACGCTCGTCCCGGAGTCCCAGGAGATCACGATCGTCACGGAGACGTTCGATTGCACCGAGTCCCCGGAATGGCTCAAGAAGGCGGTGCGCGGGGGACAACGGTGGTTGGACTCCATGACGGCTTCGCTCGAACGGCTCGAAGCTCTCGCCGCTCCGCTCCACGAGCCGTGACCTCCGTCGCACTGCCGCATCGCTCGGTAGCATTCGCACCGATGACCGTCACTGCATCCGCGTTCGACGCGGACCTCGAGCCGTACCGGCGGGAGCTCACCGGCTACTGCTACCGGATGCTCGGGTCAGGGTTCGAAGCGGAGGACGCAGTCCAGGAGACGCTCGTGCGTGCGTGGCGCCACGCTGGCGACTTCGAAGGCCGTTCGAGCGTGCGGTCCTGGCTGTACCGGATCGCCACCAACGTCTGCATCGACATGGGCCGCCAAGTCCAACGGCGCGCGCGGCCCATGGAAATGGGTCCGTCGTCACCACCCGACGAGACGCTGCTCGGGCCGCCCTTGCCGGAGGCGACGTGGGTCACGCCCATCGCTGACGGCCGCGCTGGCGGCGCCTACGACGACCCCGCCGAGCTGGCCACGTACAGGGAGTCGATCCGGCTCGCGTTCATCACCGCGCTGCAGTACCTGCCCCCGCGTCAACGCGCGGCGCTCATCCTCTGTGAGGTGCTGCGCTGGTCCGCCGCCGAGGCCGCCGAGCTGCTCGACACCACGGTGGCCGCGGTGAACAGCGCGCTCCAGCGCGCACGCGCGACGCTCGCCGCGACGCCGGGACCGCCGTCGTCGGGAGTTCTCGACGAGGTCGACCCCGAGCTTCTCGCGCGCTACGTCGACGCCTTCGAGCGCTACGACATCGACGAGCTCGTCACGCTGCTCCACGACGACGCGGTCCAGTCGATGCCTCCGTTCGCGCTGTGGCTCCAGGGCGCGGAGCACATCGGCGAGTGGATGCTGCAGCCCCAGCCGAGCCACTGCCGTGGATCACGGCTCGTCGCGACCTCTGCCAACGGCTGCCCGGCCTTCGGGCAGTACCGCGTCGACCCCGACGGGGGCTACTCGCCGTGGGCGCTGCAGGTGCTCGAGATCTCGGATGGGAAGATCGCAGAGATGGCCTTCTTCCTCGCCTTGTTGGACGCCGAGCGGCTGTTCCCGCCCTTCGGCCTCCCGCTCCATCTGGACCCCTGAGCACGAAGGCACCACGGTCAAGAGCATCACGAAAGCACGACCAACGCCACGGCAACCGGCACTACGAGCGCAAGGAGCACGCCATGCCCACCCGATCCACTCCTCCGAACGGCGCGCCCTGCTGGGCGGACCTCTGGACCTCCGATGTCGAGGGCGCACGCCGCTTCTACGGCGAGCTCTTCGGCTGGGAGTCGACCGACCCAGATCCCGAGTTCGGCGGGTACTTCACGTTCTCGCGTAACAGCGTCCAGGTCGCAGGCGCGATGGGCGACATGGGGGACATGAAGGCGAACAACCGCTGGAAGGTCTACTTCGCCACCGACGACGCCGAGGCGACTCTCAAGACGGCGTCGGCGGAGGGCGCGCAGGTGATCGCGGGCGCGATGGCCGTCGCGGACCTCGGCGTGCAGTCGGTGTTCGTCGACCCGACCGGCGTCGACTTCGGCACCTGGCAGCCGGGGAGCTTCGCCGGGTTCACCGTGCTCGAGGAACCCGGTACGCCGTCCTGGTTCGACCTGGCCACCCGGGACCACGACCGCGCGGTGGCCTTCTACGGCGACCTGCTCGGGTGGGAGGTCGACCAGCAGGTCAAGAACGCACAGACCACCTACACGCTGCTGCGCACGTCGTCCGGCGGGCCGCCGGTCGTCGGGATCGCGGACGCGTCCGGGTTCCTTCCTGATGGCGTGGTCGGGGGCTGGACCACGTACTGGCGGGTTGACGACGTGGCCGCGGCCGTCGCGGCCGTGGAGCAACTGGGTGGCTCCGTCGCCATGCCCGCCCAGTCGACGCCGTACGGCATGGTGGCGGACGTCGTCGACCCGACCGGCGCCGCGTTCAGGCTGCACACGCCCCCTGCGTGACATCCGGGGCCGGGGACGCCGACCGAGGGGACGCCGGGGCCGGCGCTCCGCACGTCGGCGCTGCGTCCCGACGACCGACCCGCTCACCGACGCCAGCCGGACCGGCGCCCTCCTGCTGCGAGGACGAGTTTGTTAGAATGACGTTCTAAACTCGTCCGAGAGGGGTAGGGAGTGAGTCTGGATTCCGTTGCCCGAACGAGTCGCCATCGACCTTTCACCGTCGGCGTCGCCGTGCTGGTCGCGGCGAGTGGCGTAGTCCTGGGGAGCGGCACGGCCTGGGCCGCGCCGAGGGGCGCGACCGGTGGCGTCGCGAGCTACGCCCTCGAAGTCGGCGAGGAGTTCTCGTGGATGCTGCCGCTGGAGAACCAGGTGAACTACCAGGTATACGACGGCATGGTGGAAGACGGCATGTGGCTACCCCTCTACGCAGCCGGGAACGGCTCTTCCACCGGGATCGACTTCAGCCGCTCCATCGGGGAGAAGCCCGTCTATTCCGACGGGGACAAGACCGTGACCGTGACGATGAAGAAGGGCTTCACGTGGTCCACAGGCGCGCCGGTGACCTCGACTGACGTCAAATTCTTCTTCAACC
>JASHYA010000242.1 GCA_030043315.1 Acidimicrobiales bacterium | reverse complement strand
TTGATCCCGGTGAACGTCCCGAAGCGCGAGAGCGACGTGATGACCGACCAGCGTTCTGCGGCGCAGAAGGGACAGAACTCCCCGAAGAGGCCGAAGAGCCCGGGCTTACCCGAAAGGACGAGCGCCGGTTGTGTCTTGAGCACGGACGGGGTCGTGATCTGCGGGAGGCCGGTGCCGACGGCGTTGTAGGACGAGGTCGGGACGTGGGTGATCTCGTGAAGGATCGAGGCGGGCACCGGCTCCGGCGTGTAGTGCGCATTGCTCGTCCGCGTCTTGCCGGCGGTCTGGCTGACGATGACGACCGCGACCACGACGACCAGCGCGAGACCGACCGAGCCCCAGGCGAAGAGCGGGGTCCTCGAGCGCCGGGAGGCCCGACGCCCCGCGCCGGGACGCCCGCCCCTCTGCCCGGCGCGCCGCGAGTTGGGCGTGTCCCGCTGTCGATGGCCCCCGCGCCGACCCTGGCTGCTCGCGCGGGGACCCCTTGCACTCATGTCGGTGTTCAGCCGGGGTCAACTGCCGTCGTCGAGGCTGTAGACGGGCGCGTAGCGGGAGCCCTGCGCAGCCGCACCTCTGGCGAGACAGAGGCTCGCCGTCGGGCAGGTGACCGAGCCCATCGACAGGTAGGACTGGCCTGTCGCGTTCGGGGCTGTCGAGGGGACGTCGAAGACGACCTTGGACCACTGCGAGCCCCCGTCGATCGTGCCGATGAGAACCGGAGAGGCCATGTCGATCCCCCTCCCGACCTTCACGGGGACCGACTCCTGACCGGCGGTCCAGCACTCCGTGGCCGTCGGGCACGAGAGGCCGTCGAGGTATGGCCGCGGGACGTCCGCCGGCAACAGTTCGAGTGTCCACGTGAGCCCGCCATTGCTGCTCGAGGCGACGTCGCTGACGTCTGTCATCGTGTATCCGGGGCATGTGTAGAACTGCCGTGTCGTCTGTTGCGCGACCTCCTTCTCGAGGATCTCGGTCGCTCTCGTGGAGATCGCCCCGGCCTGCGCGCTCATCTTGGGAAGGGCAGCGGTCGCCCCGTGAGGCTTGGGGATGTTCTCGGTCGAGCACTGCGGGGGGTTGTGCACCTGCATCGGGATGTACCCCGTCACGAAGCAGTGCTGCGCATCGGGGCACGAAAGAGAGGTGAGGCCACGGTCGATCCCGAAGCCGGTTGGGAACGACCCCGCGGCCCACGTCCGTCCCTGGTTGGAGGTGACCGCGGAGACGCCGGCCGTCACGACGACGTCGCCCATGGAGGCGTCCGTCATGCCGACGACGGTGCAGTCTGTGGGTGACGTGCACGCGAGGGCGACCATCGAGTCGCCCGTGAGGATCTGCTCGTCTTTGAAGGTGCCACCGCCGTCGTCGGTCGCAAGAAGCGTCGCGTCCACCGGTGTTGTTCCCTGGGTGGAGGTGGCGGCGAGCCCCTCGCACACCATCGTCGCCGGGCACGACAGTGTGCGCAGGGTGCCGGCGCTCGTGGGGAGCGGGTCGATGGTGAACGAATGGCCGCCATCGGTGGTCGCTGCGAGCACCGGTTGGCCGTCGTAGGTCCCACCAGTGGCGCACCACTGCGGTCCGCTGCACTCGAGCGGCGTCCTGGGCACGAGCCCGGACGGCAGCGGCAGCGCTGACCAGGTCGCGCCCTCGTCGGTCGTCACGTACAGCGTCTCTGACAGAAGCGGCGCCCCTGCCATCGCCGAGGGGTACTTCCCGGCGAGCACGTAGCACGTGCCGTCGGGCGAGCAGGAGAATAAGCCAGGAGGAGGGCCGTAGTCGTTCTGCTGCCAGGTGCCCGTCAGTAACGCGTCGACGAGCCGCCACGTGCCGTGGCGCGCCGACGAAGCTCGGGAGCTCGCGTGCACGAACAGCCGCGCGCGTCTCCACGCGGTCGTGAACGGCCGACTGAGGGCTCCGTTGCCGCCGATCACCCCGACACCCGCGAGCGCGGCGAGGAGGACGACGACCGCTGCCGCTGCCGCTGCTGCTGCTGCCGCTGCTGGCGTGCGCCAGTGGCGGCGCAGCCGGCCAGGCTGGCGCTGCCTCGGTCGGAGCCGTCTCGGATGGAGCCGCGGCTGGGGATGGAGCGGCGCCGGACGGGGCGGCCTCGGTTGGAGCGGCTGGGGGTCGACGGGTTGGGCGGGAGCCTCTCCTGAACCCGGGGCGAGGGAGCGGACAGAGGTCGCCTGGTCTTGCGTCGTCGACAGGATCGACCAGAGAAGGTCGTCTCGGAGGGTCGCGGGGAACACCTCGTCGACACGGTCCGCGTCCGGGTGACGAAGCGACCGGAGCAGTTGCATCGTGTCGTTGCTCATGACGTCTCCTCGCGGGTCGCCGCCGCAGTCCAGAGCGCGGCACCGGCTTGCGCGCGCAGCAGATCCGGCCGTTTCCCCTGAGTCCGGGATGGTGTCCGCATGAGCGCCCGAAGGCGAGTACGGGCTCGGTGGAGCCGGACGGCGAACGCCCCTCTCGAGCAGCCGAGGACACCAGCGGCCTGCACCTCGCTCAGCCCGTCCCAAGCCACGAGAAGGAGTGCCTCGCGGTCGGCGGATGAAAGGGTCCGCAAAGCTTGCAGCGCGGTGAGCCGTTCGAGGGAGAGCTCTGCCACGTCGGCCGCCGGCCCCACGTCGGGATCCCACCCCGCGAACCGCTCGAGGAGCGCCTCACGACGCCCTCGTGCCCGACGGAGCTCGGACAGGACCCGGCGGGCGACGCCGATCAGCCACGGCAGAGGGTCCGCAGGCACGTCTGTGAACCTCCGCCACGCAACCTCGAAGGTCCGGGCCAGCGCGTCATAGGCCAGCTCTCGGTCGGCTCGAGCGAGCAGGTACGCGGCGACCAGCCGAGACTGGTCTCTGAACAGGCGCTCGAAACGCTCGTTCTCGGTTCCGTCCACGAAGCCCCCTACGCGTCCGTCGAACCAAATATGGCCGGCAGCGACCGCCTTGTTACGTCGATTCCCGCCGCGCCCGGCTCGCCGGCCGCACCTGCCCCCCCGCCCGCGACCTCGGATTGCGCGGGTCTACCGTTCATCTATGCCGCCAGCAGACGCCGAGCGTGACCGGACCCTCCGCGTCTCGGGTACCGGTGCCGCAGAAGCCGAGGCCGACCGTTGCATCCTTCAGGTGCGGCTCCGCTCGACCGCCGAGGTGACGGGCGACGCGGTGACCGGTCTGAGTCACCTCGTCACGGCGGTCCTCTCGGCCCTCGACGAAGAAGGCGTCCCCAGGGATGCGATCCGGACGACCGACGTCCACGTGGGGGACCGAGGTGACGATCCTCGCCTCCCGGTCGTCGAAAGGCTGGCGAGCTGCGTCCTGCGCATCGACGTCGCAGGGCTCGATCGAGCCGGAGTGGTCCTCTCGCGCCTCGCTTCCGTCGCCGGTGACAGTCTCGTGGTCCAGGGGTTCGAGATGTCGCTGAGCGATCCGGAGGCGCTGTTCGGAGAGGCGAGGCGACGCGCCGTCCAGGACGCGCAGGCAAGAGCGGCTGAGCTGGCCGCGGCGGCCGGCGTCACCCTCGGGGATGTCCTATCGATCGAGGAAGAGCCCACGCGCGGTGAGAGACCGCGTCGCGTGGGAGCCGCGGCGGGCGCGCTGGTGCTCGCGGCTCCACGGGTGCCACCGGTACCCATCGAAGGCGGGCCGTTGTCGGTGACCAGCGTGGTCACCCTCGTCTACCGGATCTCGTAGGCACCGTTGGTCGTGAAGGTGAGAGGACGGACACAACCAGCGGTTCGCTTGCACGCTGCAGGGGCCGCGGTGTTCGCGGCAGCGGTGACGCTGGCTGGGTGGGCCGGCCCCGCAGCTGCAGCGCCATCCTCGGCCGCCTCCCCCGTGACGGTCACGACCACCTCCCCTGGGTGGTCGGTGACCCTCAAGGTGAACAAGGACTCGGTACGTGCGGGACTCTCGATCCCTGCGACGCTCATCATCACGAACAGGACGAGTCAACCGGCAACCGTCTACAGCTGTGCGGCCAACGGCGTCTACGCCATCAAGGTCGAGAACAGCAAGATCCCCAACGGACCGGTCACAGGTGCC
>JASHYA010000241.1 GCA_030043315.1 Acidimicrobiales bacterium | reverse complement strand
ATCCCGGACGTCCGGTCCTCGACCCGGCCGACGCGCACCACCTCCGGCGGGTCCTCCGGCTGGGCGCCGGCGACGCGGTGGTCGCGACCGACGGCCGGGGCCGTTGGGCGTGGTGCCGCTACACCGGGGACGCCACCCTCGAGGCGGACGGGCCGGTCGAGCTCGAGGGCGCGCCCGCACCCGAGCTGACCGTCGCGTTCACGCCCGTGAAGGGCGAGAAACCCGAGTGGGTCGTCCAGAAGCTCACCGAGCTCGGCGTCGACCGCATCGTCGTCCTTCGGACGGACCGCTCGGTCGTGCGGTGGGAGCCCGAGCGCGTCCGCACCGTCTTGGAACGGCTCCGCCGCGTGGCGGCCGAGGCTTCGGCCCAGTCCCGCCGGGTCTGGTTGCCTGAGGTCACGGGCGTCGTCGGTCTCGACGGCCTCGAGCGGGCCGGGGCGGCGCTCGCGGAACCTGGGGGGGCCGCGCTCGACCCGGGGGTCACCGCCATCGCGGTCGGTCCCGAGGGCGGGTGGAGCCCCGGCGAGCTCGCCTCGGGGTGGCCGACGGTCGGCCTGGCGACGCAGGTGCTGCGCGCGGAGACCGCGGCGATCGCCGCCGGGGTGCTCCTCGGCGCGCAACGTGCCGGTACCGTGGCGCGACGAGGTCGAGAGGAACGACAGGGACGATGAGTGCCTGGAAGCACATCGCGGTGGGAGTATGACGGTGATGGCCGAGCAGGTGCGGTGGCTCAGCACGAAGGACGCGTCGGCGCGCCTCGGGGTGACCCTGCGCAGCCTCTACCGGTTCATCGACGGCGGCGAGCTCGCGGCCTATAAGTTCGGTCGGGTGATCCGCCTGAAGGAGGAGGACGTCGACCGGTTCATCGAGTCGTGCCGGATCGCGCCCGGTGACCTCGAGCACCTCCTGCCGACCCGGCGTTCGGCCGACGGACGGGAGCCCTGACGGCGACCACCTGTCTCTTCTGCGGGATCGTGGCGGGCGAGGTGCCGGCCGACGTCGTGCACACCACCGACCGCACCGTCGCCTTCCGCGACATCCAACCCCAGGCGCCCGTGCACGTGCTCGTGGTGCCGCGCCGCCACGTCGACCACGCCGGATCCCTCACCGAAGAGCACGCCGAGGACCTCGCGGCGATGTTCGCGACCGCTCGCGCCGTCGCCGAGGCGGAGGGCATCGACGCGCCCGAGCGCGGGTACCGTCTCGTCCTGAACGTGGGGAAGGACGCGCAGAACTCCGTGCCGCACCTCCACCTCCACGTGCTCGGCGGGCGGCCGATGACGTGGCCGCCCGGGTGACGGCGGCCGACCGCGCGGCGGCCTTGCAGGCCGCGCAGACAGCGACGCCGGGCGTCGCCGTGGAGTCCGGCGGGGGGGTGACGGACGGCTCGCGGCGCGAGACGATGGTGCCGAACACCCACCTCATGGCGAGCCTGCTCGGCCCGCACGACGAGCTGCTGCGCCTCGTCGAGCAGGCGTTCCCCGAGGACCGGATCGCGGTGCAGGGCAACCGGATCGCGGTCGACGGCCCCGAGGCGGAGCAGCTGTCCCGCCTCTTCGAGGAGCTCGTCTTGGTGCTCGAGTCGGGCCAGGGCCTCGACGCGGCGAAGGTCCATCGGACGATCGACATGGTGCGTGACGACGTGCGCCCCTCCGAGGTGCTGAACGCCGAGGTGGTGCGCGGCGCGCGGGGCCGCTCGGTCCGTCCGTGGACCGCGGGGCAGAAGCGCTACACCGACGCCATCGGGGAGAACACGATCACCTTCGGCATCGGGCCGGCGGGGACCGGCAAGTCGTACCTCGCCGTCGCGCTCGCCGTGCAGGCGCTCCAGACGCGGGCGGTCAACCGGATCATCCTCACGCGCCCGGCGGTCGAGGCGGGTGAGCGTCTCGGTTTCCTGCCGGGGGACCTGATGGCGAAGGTCGACCCGTACCTGCGGCCCCTCTACGACGCGCTGTACGACCTCTTGGAGCCCGAGGGCGCGCAGCGCCTCTTGGACCGCGGCACGATCGAGGTCGCGCCCCTTGCGTTCATGCGGGGTCGCACGCTCAACAGCTCGTTCATCATCCTCGACGAGGCGCAGAACACGACCCCCGAGCAGATGAAGATGTTCCTCACCCGCATCGGCTTCGGTTCGAAGTGCGTCGTCACCGGTGACGTCACCCAGATCGACGTGCCCGGCGGCCGGTCGGGTCTGGTGGGGCTCGACAAGGTCCTCGGCGAGGTGGCCGGCATCGCGTTCGTGCACCTGACCCGTCGCGACGTGGTGCGGCACCAGATCGTGGCGGACATCGTCCGCGCCTACGAGGAGGCAGAGCGCTCCGCCGATGGCCGTTGACGTCTTCGTCGCCAACGAACAGGAGGAGTGCTCGGTCGACCTCGACCGCTGGGCCGCGCTCGCGCGTGCGGTGCTCGAGGACCGTCACGTCCACGGCGAGGTCGAGGTGTCCCTCCTCTTCGTCGACGAGCCGTCGATCGCGGCGCTGAACGAGCAGTTCCTCGGGCGCGAGGGCCCGACCGACGTGCTCTCCTTCCCCATCGAGGACGAGCCGCTCCCCGGCGGCCGGTCCCCGGACTCGGGGGGGAGCGGGCCCGGGGCGGACGCCGAGGACGAACCGCCGACGCTCCTCGGTGACGTGGTCATCTGCCCGGCGGCCGCCGCGCGCGGCGCCGTCGAGCACGAGGTGGCCCTCGACGACGAGCTCGCGCTGTTGGTCGTCCACGGCCTGCTGCACCTCCTCGGGATGGACCACGAGACAGACCGGGAGGCCGAGGCGATGGAGCGGCTCGAGCGCGAGCTCCTCGCCCGGCACCACCGGGGCGGCGGATCGCCGTGACCCTTTCGGCCCCCGTCGTCGCGACCGCAGGGTTCCGGGCGACCGACTGGGCGCTGGTCGCGGTCATCCTCGTGCTCCTGGCCGGGTCCGGCCTCCTCGCCCTCGCCGAGACCAGCCTCGTCCGGACGAGCCGCGTGAAGGCGAAGGCGCTCTTGGGCGAGCACCGGCGCGGGGCACGCCCGCTCGTGCGCCTCGTCGAGCACCCCGAGCAGTTCCTGAACCCGATCCTCCTCCTCGTCCTCGTCTGTCAGCTGGTGTCGGCGACCTTGGTCGGCGTGCTCGCCTCCGCGTGGCTCGGCGCGTGGGGCGTCGTCGCCGGCACCGTGTTCGAGGTCGTGGTCATCTTCGTCCTCTTCGAGGCGGTCCCCAAGAACTGGGCCGTGCACAACCCCGAGCGCGCCGCGCTCTTCGCTGCGCCGATCGTCGACGCGCTCGTACGGTTCCCCCCGGTGCGGGCGATCTCCGCGGTGCTGATCGGCCTCGCCAACCTCTTCCTGGGACGGCGCGGCGCGGCGAACGTGCCCCCGCCCAGGGTGACCGAGTCGGAGCTCCTGGCGATGGCCGACGTGGCGCAGGCCGAGGACGTGATCGAGCTGCAGGAGCGGACATTCATCCACTCGATCATCGACTTCGGCGACGCGGTGGTGCGCGAGGTGATGGTGCCGCGCCTCGACATGTTCACCCTCGACGGCGGCGTCGCCGTTCACGACGCGCTCGAGCAGGTGCTCGCCGCGGGGCGGAGCCGGGTCCCGGTCCACCAGGGCGACGTCGACGACGTCGTGGGCATCGCCTACGCCAAGGACCTCATGCGCGCCGAGCACGA
>JASHYA010000240.1 GCA_030043315.1 Acidimicrobiales bacterium | reverse complement strand
CGTATGTTTCATCACAACCCCCCTGGGCCATCGCCCCGCGGCGATGGGTTCACTCTGCTTGATCATTTCTGCTGGCGACGGGCGGGCCGCTTGCCACCTTGCGGCCCGGAACGTTGTTCTCGAGATGCTCGCCGATCACGGTGACCGCCCGGGCGGTCGTTTCGACCGAGCGCCGGTTCAGCGGCGTCGGCCAGGTCGAGAGCTTCACGACGACGGTCTGGGTGGGGCCGTGGGCGAACACGTTCTGCCCGTAGATGCCCGACCCGTAGAGGAGCGGCGTCGCGGGTTCGGCCACCCACCACCCGTTCCGATAGTGCGCGCCGGGCGGGAACCCCGGAGTCGCGTCCCCGGTGACGAATGCCTCTGGTCCGTCCGGCGCTCCCCGCACGGTGTCCACCACCCACGCCGGCGGCACCACCTTCGGCCGGCCCGCGAGGTCACCCGCCAAGTAGAGCAGGCCGAAGCGGCCGACGTCGCGCAGGGTCGCGGAGATCCCCCCGTCGGCCATGGCGTTTCCGTGCGCGTCGAGCGTCACCTCCGCGTCGAACTCGGCACCCATGGGCGCCCAGATCTCCGAGGAGACCAGCTCGTGGAACCGCGCCCCTCCCACCCGCTCGAGCACCCAGGCGAGTACGTCCACGAGGACGGAGCGGTAACGGAACGGTCCCCCATGCAGGCCGTCGTTCTCCAGCGTCGCGAAGTAGGCGAGCGCGTCCGCGGGGAGATCGGCGTCAACCCGCGGGCGCCACAGATAGACCTGCTCGTAGACCCGCACGTCGGCACCGGGATCGTCGTAGTTCTCGTTAAAACGGGTCCCGGTTCTCATGTCGAGGAGCTGCTGCACGGTCGCCCCGTCGAACGAAGAGCCGGACAGCTCCGGCACGACGTCGGTCACCCGAGCGTCGACGTCGAGCAGGCCCCGACCGACCAAGCGGCCGGCCACGGCTCCGGTGACCGACTTCGACACCGACATGAGCAGGTGGCGGGTGTCGGGTTCCATGTCGTTGAAGTAGTGCTCCGCCACGATCTGGCCACGATGAAGGACGAGAAACCCGTCGGTCTGCGTCTCGTCCAGGTGCTGACCCACGGTCGTCGTGCGGTCCCCCGAGGCAACCACGAGGTCGAGAACGTCCCGCTCGGCTCGGGGAAGAGGCCAGACGGGACCTGTGCCACGTCGGATGGCAGCCGTGGGCATCAGCTCGCGGACGTGTTGGAACGCCCACCTGTTGCCGGGTGGATCCTGCCAGTGCGCAAGGGTCACGAGCTTGCCGGAGCCGAAGGGTGGCGCCCCGGTCATCGGGTGATCGGCTCCCGCGAGCTCGACGGTCATGTCAGCCTCGCCTTGCCGCTGCTCGGGTGCGGCGTTCGGCACGCTGCGGTCGGGATGCACCGTCGGATGGGGGCGCTTCCCCACGGACGAGGAAGGGGCGCAGCATCTCGCGCATGATCGCTTCGCTGTCGATGCTCGGGTCGAGCGCGCGCTTGCCGACCAGGTTGTCGCTCAGGGTGGCGAAGCCGGCTCCAAGCAGTTCCACATCGGTACCAGCCACCAGGTCGCCGGCAGCCTCCAACTGCCTGAAGAGCTCGACGAACCCCGTGCGCCACCGCGCATACTCTGCGGCCATCGCACGGCGGAGATCCTCGTTCCATTCGCTCTCCGACAGGAGTTGCCGGTGGATGCGCATCACCGCACGCGTCGCGGGCTCCGACATCCAGACGACGACCGTCTCGAGCTTCTCTCCCGGCGTACCGGCCCCGCGGATGATGTCCTCCATCGGATGGATCCAATATCCCCGAGCGTGCTCGACCACCGAGAGGACCAGCTCGTCCTTGCTCGCGAAGTAGTAGTGGATCATGGCGTGGGAAACGCCGGCTTTCTGACCCACCAGGCGGACCGTCAGCCCACTCAGGCCGTTGTCGGCCATGACCGACCACACCGCCTCGATGATCCGCTGACGGGTCTCGTTGCCACGCAGCTCCGTGAACGCCTGGCTCATCGGGACGCCCCCGACCCGAGGAGGAGGGCGGCGAACGCCTCCGCCTCACGACACGCCCCCGGTCCGCTCGCGCCAACCACCGAGCCGGCACGATAACTGACCAAGCGTCCGAACTTCAACTGACCACTTGGTCAGTCACGCCCGAGCACGTCTGGGCCGGCTCCGGCACGTTGACCGGTCTCACCCGTCGCGTCGCATCAAGGCCGACGCTGCCTTCACCAGGTCTGATCGGGGCGTTTCCCGGGATCTTTCCTGGTAGATCCCCTACTCTGCGGTCATCCCCGATGGCCGGCCGCCTGGAGACGACCGGCCGAGTCCGCTGATCGTCCGAACCAGTGCGCTGCTGGACGATTGGTCAGTTTCTCGTTGACCGGGCGTCCGGTTGATCGTTCGTCGACGAACTTCGGACGGCGACCTCCTCAGGCTGGTCGAACAGAGATCACCGATCGGGGCCGCCCGGTAGCGCAGTTCCGGCCCATCCCCGTCGGGTCACCTCTCGAGCGGCCACGCGCTGCTGGACAAATCGAGTCTGCTCGGCGCGACCTTTCCGATCTCCTCGTAAAACTGGCTGCGCGCGAGCCCGAGTCCTACGCGTTGCGGCGGTGCCTGCGATGCCGTCACTCTCGTCTGAAGCGCTTTGCCGCCCACGGAAGTTCTTCGTGCGGTTCTCCCCCGTGCGGAAAATGCTCACGACACAACCCAGCGCGTGCTTTCCGCCATCGATCGTGTGGGGGTGGGCGATCAGGCGCTCGATCGAGCAGGTGCCTTGCTGCCGATCGGATTGGGGTCTCTCGACGGTGATCACCTGGCCACCGCGGCACGCATCCGAGAAGACGTACGCGAGCTCTTCAGGGCACCTCGGTATGTCGGCCGCCTCGGGCGATGACGTCGCAGAGCAGCCAGGGCTACGGCCTCATCACAGGGTGGTGGGTCTCCACGGCGAGGTGACGGGCGCGCCGTAGGGATCTTCGCCGGCCGCGATGTCCGCCCTCGGCAGCTCTGGGCCATCCCGAGGCGAAGGCCGTCACCCAACCCTGGGCGGACGGGCAGGAGCAGTCCCTGGTGCGGGCCTGCACCGCCCAGATCACGTCCAGGAACCTTGCGGCACCCCGGGAAATCGCAAGGCTGAGGAGACCCGCCCGCCCTGAAGGCGTCTGGACTCGCAGCTCTGGCTGGCGTATACTCTACTAAACTCATGTCCTTCATAGTAATTAGGGAGAGCAGTCATGGCACTGGCTTCAGTTGACCTCTGTGACCGCAGCGACCTCGTGAACGAGGTGCTCGAATCCCTCGGGCTCGGCACACACCGGCTGAGCCCGGAAGCACTCGAGATCGCGGCAAGGAGAGTGGCGCACACCCCGGCGTTGTGGGCCGACCTGGTTCCCCCAGACGAGCCGGCCGTGCGTCTGCGGATCCCGCTCATGCGGGCCGACAACCTCGAGGTGCTTCTCCTCGTGTGGCCGCGGAACGAGCCGTCGGACTGGCACGACCACGGCGGCTCCTCCGGCGGGTACGCCGTGGCGACGGGTCGCCTGCTCGAACGCTACCGGGACATCGACGGAGTTCGGGTGCTCGAGCACCAGCTCGCGCCCGGGAGTCACGGCGGGTTCGGGGCGAGCCACCTCCACGACATGGTCGCCACGGGACCGGGACCGGCCGTCAGCGTGCACACGTACTCGCCCCCCATCGAGAGCATGACGTACTACGCTCGGACGTCGCTCGGCTTCGTGGCGCGGGCTGTGGTTCCTGAAGTCTGACGTGCGCTCCATCCAAGGGTTTCGCCGAACGGCTCTGCCGTCCGCGCGATCCGCTGATGAAGAGAGGACGGCGTGACGGCGATCGAAGCACTCCAGTCCTGGGGAGCCTTCGATCTCGACGATCCCTTCCCGTTGTACGCCGAGGTCCGCGAGCTCGGGCCCGTCCACGCCGTGACTCTCGCAGACGGACACGAGGCGTGGCTGGTCGTCCGCTACGAGGAGGCGATCGCCGCGCTGAACGAGACTCGTCTTTCGAAGGACATGCACGCCGCACTTGCGAGAGGTGGCGAGGTGGTCGCGGAGGGACTGCCTGGCCCCGAGTTCGCACGTCACATGCTCTCTGTCGACCCGCCCCACCACACTCGGCTCCGGCGGCTCGTCTCGGCGGCCTTCTCGCCCCGGCGTGTGAAGGCGCTGCGCCCTCACGTGCAGCACATCGCGGACGACCTCCTGGACGACGTCGCCGCCCGCGATCCCACAAGCGTCGTCGACCTCGTCTCGGCGTTTGCCTTTCCGCTGCCCTTCACCGTCATCTGCGAGCTCCTCGGGGTGCCGGAGGAAGACCGCGCCCGGCTGGGCGAGCAGTTCTCCCGTCTCCTGATGCCCACGTCGTCGCCGGCCCAGTACGCGGAGGCCAAGGAGGCCTCCGACGCTGTCGTCGCCATGCTCCACGCCCTCGTGGACCAGAAGCAGCGCATTCCCGCCGCCGATCTCGTCAGTGCCTTGATCGATGCCCGAGATGGTGGCGAACGTCTCACCGACCAGGAATTGCTGTCGACGATCTTCCAGCTGATCGTCGCCGGTCACGACACCACTGCGAGCCTCATCGGCAACAGCGTCGTCGCCCTGTTTCGTCACCCCTCACAGCTGGCCGAGCTCCGGCGAGAGCCGGAGAAGATCGGTGCGGCGCTCGAGGAGTTCCTCCGTTACGACGCGCCGGTACCGCACTCGACCTTCCGCTACGCGGTCGAACCGGTGGAGATCGGCGGCGTCACGATCCCCGCGGGGGCCCAGGTCATCATCAGCCTGGCCGCCGCCAACCGCGACGGACAGAAGTACCGGGACCCTGAATCCCTCGACATCGACCGCGGCGCGGTTCGCCACGTCGCCTTTGGCTACGGCGTCCACCACTGTCTCGGCGCCCCCCTGGCGCGCATGGAGGGCACCATCGCCTTGGGGTCGCTGCTGCGGCGGTTCCCGCAGATCACCCTCGCAGTCCAACCGGAGGACCTGCACTGGGGACACGGTGACGGTCTGGTGCTCCGAGGCCTCAACGAGCTCCCGGTGATCCCCGGTCCCGCCCGCCGTCGGTCCAGTGCGACCGCCCCGTCGAGGCGCGGTTCGGCACGGTGACCGAGACGGCTGCGACTGCGACGCCTCGCGACCGCGATGAGCGCCTTTCCGACGAGCGTCCGCCGTCGACGCACTCCTCCTTGTTCCTCGTCAGCCCGCCGCACACCGCGGAGGTGCAACGGCTCTACGACGACGACGTGCGCGGCGTCGGCTACGTGACGAACGTGTCGCGTCTGTGGGCGCACCAACCTCGGGCGTTGGACCGTCTCTCCGAGCTCATGGGGGAGGTGACCCGTGCCGGCTCGCTCTCCCTCGCGCAACGAAGTCTGCTCGTCACGGCCGCAGCGTCCGCGTTGGGCGACTCCTACTGCTCCATGGCGTGGGGGAACAAGCTCGCCAAGGCTGCCGGGGCCGACGTTGCGGCAGCGGTGATCGGTGATGACGACAGCGCGCTGGACGAACCCGGCCGGGCCCTCGCCGAGTGGGCTCGCCTCCTGGCGACGGATCCCAACTCGATCACCGCCGACGACGTCCAGGCCTTGCGGGCGGGAGGCTTCGACGACTCACGGATCTTCGCGATCACGGTGTACGTCGCCCTCCGGCTCGCCTTCTCCACCGTCAACGACGCACTGGGCGCAAGGCCGGACCACGAGCTCGCTTCCGTCACGCCGGAGCAGGTGCGTTCGGCCATCGTCTTCGGACGTCCCGCGGACCAGGAATCGGAAGGGCAACGGACGGAAGAGAAAACGGAACGCTCGCCGGCTCGGGCCGCGGGCTCGGAGCAAGGAGCTGATCAATGACCACTACCGACGCCCCCGTCGACAACGGCGTCAACGTCGAGGCACTCCTCGGCGCGCGCAAGGCGCTGGTCGAAGCGCCAGAGGCCGCGCGGTTTCAATGGCGCGCGACCTCCGAATGGCAGAGGGGAACGCACAGCCAGTCCACGGTGGAGGGCTTCTTCGGGCTGGGTGAGGAGCAGAAACACCGCACCCGGCACACGTTCGACGCGGACCACCCCGAGGTCTTCGCCTCAGAGGACAACGGCATCACGCCGGTCGAGTACGTGCTCGTCGCGCTCGCCAGCTGCCTGACGGCGGGAGTCGCCGCGGTCGCGCAGAACCGGGAGATCCAGCTCCGCAGCGTCTCGGCCACCATCGAGGGCGACATGGACATTCGAGGCATCCTCGGCGTGGACAGCGACGTGCGCAACGGATTCAGCGGGATCAAGGTGACCTACAAGATCGACGCCGACGCGTCGCCCGACGACATCAGGGCGCTGGTCGCACAGTCGCAGAA
>JASHYA010000239.1 GCA_030043315.1 Acidimicrobiales bacterium | reverse complement strand
TACCGGACTTGGACTGTCCATCGTCCGTCACGTCGCAAACAACCACCAGGGCTGGGTCGAGGTGGAGTCGCGCGAGGGGGAAGGTTCGACGTTCACCCTCGTCCTGCCGCTGCAACCCGACCGGAACGGCTGATCAGATCTCGAGGGGCGCGCGGTCCGCCGTCCCGATACCCTTAGCGACGCAGGCCATGACGACCGACTCCCGACCCATCAACGTGCTCCTCGCCGAAGACGAGGAGTCTTTCGTCGACGCGCTCGTCATCGGGCTCGGCCGCGAAGGTTTCCAGGTGACGGTCGCGCGGGACGGATCGGAGGCGTTGCGGCTCTTCGACGAGACAGAACCCGACCTCGTCCTTCTCGACCTGATGCTGCCAAAGATGTCGGGGATCGACGTGTGCCGCACCATCCGCAGCCGGTCGAGCGTCCCGATCATCATGGTGACCGCGAAGGCTGCTGAGATCGACACCGTGGTCGGGCTCGAGGTCGGCGCCGACGACTACGTCGCGAAGCCCTATCGGCTGCGCGAGCTCGTCGCGCGCATCCGTGCGGTGATGCGGCGGGGCACCGGTGGTGGCAGGGCGGCCGCGGGCGGCGATGACCGCCACGCGCCCGAGCACGAGGAGGGGTGGTGGGAGGCCGGGAACGTCCGCGTCGACCTCGACACGCGCCGCGTCTTCGTACGGGGCGAGGAGGTCCACTTGCGCCGCAAGGAGTTCGAGCTGCTCTCGCTCCTGGTCGAGAACGCCGGCCGCGTGCTCACGCGCGATGTGCTCATCGACCGAGTGTGGGGCTCCGACTACATCGGAGACACCAAGACGCTGGATGTGCACGTGAAGCGGCTCCGGTCGCGCATCGAAGCCGACCCCTCGCGCCCCGTCCTCATCACGACCGTGCGCGGCGTCGGGTATCGCTTCGACGCGTCCGAGGTCGCCGCCGCGCGTCGCCGCTGACGTTCGGCCTCAGCGGGGCCCGATCGTGGGCTCCGGCCCGAGCCAGGGCGAGAGCGCGTCGGGAAGGCGGACCGTGCCGTCGGGCTGCCGACCCCACTCGACCAGCGCCGCCCAAACTCGCGACCACGCGAGGGCGGAGCCGTTCAGCGTGTTGACGAGCACGGGGGGACCGCCGTCGGCCGGGCGGAACCGGACGTTCGCCCGACGAGCCTGGTAGTCGCGGAACCAGCTGACCGAGGAAACCTCGAGCCACTGGTCGGAGCCGGGCGCGTAGACCTCGAGGTCGAAGGTCCTGGCCGCCGACGCCCCGAGGTCGCCGGTGCACAGGTCCACGACCCGGTAGGGCAGGCCGAGCTCGCGCAGCAACCCCTCCGCTCTCGCGAGGATGTCGGCGTGCAGCGACGGCGCCTGTGCGGGCGTGGCGTACGCGAACAGCTCGACCTTCTCGAACTCATGGACGCGCAACAGCCCCCTCGTCTCGCGCCCCGCGGCCCCGGCCTCCCTGCGGAAGCACTGGCTCACCGCCGTCAGACGCACCGGGAGGTCGGCCTCCTCGAGGATCTCACCACGATGCATCGACGTGAGCGGGACCTCCGAGGTGGGGATCGCCCAGAGGTCGTCGCGCTCGATGTGGTACGCCTCGTCGGCGAACTTGGGGAGGTGGCCCGTCGAGACCATGGTGTCGGTGAGCACCAGCGTCGGTGGCCGGATCTCCTCGTACGCATCCGCGTGGCGTGACAGCGCCAACGACGTCAGCGCGCGCACGAGTCGCGACCCGTCACCCCGATAGAGCGGGAACATCGACCCGGCGAGGCGCGCCCCCCTCGGCATGTCGAGGATGCCGAGGGCGCTGCCCACCTCCCAGTGCGGCACGCGCTGGTGCCCGGCTGCCACGGGCTCCGGAGCGCCGTCGTCCTGACCGGGCCACCACCGTCGGAGGGCCACGTTGTCCTCGGGCCCCGCGCCGTCCGGTGCGTCGTCGGCGGGCAGGTTCGGCGTGGCGAGCAAGAGGGCGCGCAGGTCGGCAGCGAGGCCGTCGACTTCCTGGGCCGCGGCTTTCTCTTCCTCGCCGACGCGGCGGCTCTCGTCGGCGAGCTCTGCCGCGCGGTCGGCGTCGCCGGCTCGTCTCGCCTCACCGACCTCACGCGACAGCGCCTTCACCCGCGCCCGGAGCGTCTCCTGACGGGCCAGCGCCCCCCGGTGCTCCGCATCGAGGCGCGCGACCGCGTCGACGTCCTCCGGGGCGACACCGCGCCTGGCGAGCGCAGCCTTCACGCGCTCGGGGTCGTCACGGACGAGGCGGACGTCGATCATTTGCCCGCCGACAGTAGCGTGGCCGTGTTATGCCGGCCGATGGCCTCCCCGGGTCCGAAGCGCGCGCCCTCCCGGCCGCGCCCGCCGTGTACTGTCACGATCTCGTCGTCCGCTACGGTCCGCGCACCGCGGTGGACCACGTCTCACTCGTGGCCGGCCGCGGCGAGGTGGTGTGCATCCTCGGCCCCAACGGTGCCGGCAAGACCTCGACCGTGGAGTGCCTCGAGGGCTACCGGCGCCCGGCCTCGGGCACCCTGCAGGTCCTCGGTCTGAACCCCACCACCGACCACCGCGCGCTCGTCGCACGCATCGGCGTGATGCTCCAACGCGGTGGCGTGTACCCCATGCTCGGGCCCGGGCATGCACTCCGGCTCTTCGCCGCCTACTACGAGCGCCCAGAGGACCCCGAGGCGCTGCTCGACCGCGTCGGGCTGCGGTCCGTCGCGCGCACCCCCTGGCGCCACCTGTCGGGAGGGGAGCAGGCGCGGCTGTCGCTCGCGCTCGCCCTGGTCGGCCGTCCCGAGGTGCTGTTCCTGGACGAGCCCACGGCGGGCGTCGATCCCGAGGGACGCCTCGCGGTGCGCGAGGTCATCCGAGACGCGCGCGACCGCGGGGCGTGCGTGCTCCTCACGACCCACGAGCTCACCGAAGCGGAGAGGCTCGCGGACCGTGTGCTCGTCCTCGCCCAGGGATCTGTCGTCGCCGAGGGCAGCCCGACGTCCCTCGTGGGCGAGCCGGGTGCCGCCAGGGAGGTGGCTTTCGGCGCGCCACCGGGCCTCGACCTCGGGGAGCTCGAGGGGGTGATCGGCGCGGGCACGACGGTGACCGAGGGGGAGCCGGGTCGCTACAGGGTGACGGTCGCCATTCACACCGCAACCGCCTCTGGCGGCAGCCCCCAAGTCCTCGGTCCCGACGTCGCCCCCGGCGCGCTCGCTGCCACGGTCGCGACGTGGCTCGCCGGGCGGGGCGTCGCCTTCAGCGACCTTCGGGTGGGCCGGTCGCTCGAGGAGCAGTACCTCGAGGTGCTGCACACCCGCGGCGAAGGTCCCGAGCCCCAGGCCTGGAAGCCTCGATGAGCGCGCTCCGGCCGTACGTGGCCCAGGTGGGGGCTGAGACGTACATGACGTTGCGACGGGGCGAGACGCTCCTCGTCACCGTGGGAATCCCGGTCGCGTTCCTCGTGTTCTTCTCGACCTCCCACGTCGTCTCCACTGGTCCCGGGCCGGCCGTATCCTTCTTCGTCCCGGGCATCCTGGCTCTTGCGGTCATGTCCACGGCGATGGTGTCGCTGGGCATCGCGACCGGGTTCGAACGGGGCTACGGCGTCCTGAAGCGGCTCGGCGCGACGCCGCTCGGAAGGCCCCGCCTCCTCGGCGCCAAGGTGACCACCGTGTTCTTCGTGGAGGTGGTCCAGGCGGCGGTCCTGGTCCCCGTCGGCTACGCCCTCGGTTGGCAGCCTGGGCACGGTCACGCGGGTGCCGCGGTCGCCAGCGCGCTCGCCGTGGCCGTGCTGGCGACCGTCGCCTTCGGTGGGATCGGGCTTCTGCTCGCAGGCGTGCTCCGCGCAGAGGTGAACCTCGCCGCCGCGAACGGTCTGTACCTCGTGCTCCTGCTCCTCGGGGGGATGGTCGTGCCGCTTGCGAAGCTGCCGGGTGCGCTCGCGGACGTGGCGCGTGCGCTCCCCGCCGCTGCGCTTTCCGACGCGCTCCACGCCGCGCTCGGCTCCGGGAGTCCGGTGCCGGCTGCGGCGTGGGTGACCCTGGGTGGGTGGGCGGTGGGCGCCTCGGCTCTTGCCGCGCTCACCTTCCGCTGGGAGTAGGTGCCCGACGGCGGGGCGTCTCAGCGGGACGACAGCCGAACCCCGAACAGGGTCCCGAGGTAGTGCTCGAGCGTCTTGACGCTGAGAGCTCCTTCGTACTCCCCGACCACCTTGTCCTGGGCAGAGATGAAGACCGTCACCGGGAACCCGACGATCCGGTAGCCCGCGCCCACCTGCTCGCTCTCGTCGAAGAGCTGGAGGTAGGTGACGTGGTAGCGACGCAGGAACGTGAGCGCTGTCGACTTCTGGTCGAGCGTGTCGACGCCGACGAAGCGCACGGCGTGCCCGACGCGGCGTGCGACGGCCTCCATCGCCGGCGTCTCCTCCTTGCAGATCGAGCAGGAGCTCGACCACATGTTCAGGACGAGCGGCTCCCCGCGGAGCGACGACATCGTGACCGAGTGAGCGTCGAGTGAAGGATCCGAGGTGTCCGCCTGTAGGACGGGGAGCGAGAACGCGACCGGCTGGGTGTTTGTGGGCTTGTGGAACCCCGCCGTCTGGACCTCCGTCGACCCGCTCAGCTTGTCCGACTCGTGCATCGCCTCGACGCCCGCGATCACGACGAAGATCAGGAGGACGGCGGCGAGCGGTACGAGCCAACGCAAGCGACGAAGTGCCGCCGGATCGCGCCTCGGGCCCTCGGTCGGCGGCGCAGGGTCCATACATTCGATGCTAGGGATGGCGAGGCCAGGATGCATGTCGGGCTGCGCTGCGCAACTCGACGTCGGAGCCACCGGTACCATCGACGGACGTGCGTTCGCCGGTCGCAGCTGCAGCAGCTTGGACGCGCCGGCTGCCTCCGGTCTCCCCCTCGACGGTCCGGCGTCTTTCGGTCGTCTCTCTGGTCTGCGTGTCGGCGATCGTGCTCACCGGTGCCGCAGTGCGGGTCACCGGCTCCGGGCTCGGGTGCTCGGACTGGCCGAGCTGCACGAAGGGCCACCTGACCCCGCCGCTCCAGTTCCACTCGCTGATCGAGTTCGGGAACCGCATGGTCACCGTCCTGCTCGTCGTCGTGATCGGTGTGAGCTTCCTCGCGACGCTCCTTCGGCGTCCCTTCAGGCGCGACCTCGCATGGCTTTCGGGAGGACTCATCGCCGGCGTGCTCGTCGAGGCGGTCGTCGGCGGCATCGTCGTCTACTCCAAGCTGAACCCCTATCTCGTGATGGTGCACTTCCTTGCCACGATGCTCCTCCTCGCGGTCGCAGTGGTCCTCGTGCACCGCACGAGTCGCGACTACACGACGCAGGGACGCCTCCTCGTGCCACGGCCAGTGCTGCTCCTCTCGCGTGGCCTCCTCGTGCTCGTCGCCGTGGTCTTCACCGCGGGCGCGGCGACGACGGGCGCCGCGCCCGACGGTGGGAGCGCACAGGGACAGATCATCAAGCGGATCCCGGTGCCGCTACGCGAGATGGCGGAGCTCCACTCCACCCTCGCCCTCTTCCTCGTCGGCGTCGTGCTCACTCTCGCGGTCATGCTGCACGCGCTCGACGTCCCCGAGCGCGTCCGCAAGGCCGCCCGGATGCTCGTCGTCGTCCTGGTGCTCCAGGCGGTGGTCGGCTACACGCAGTACTTCACCCACCTGCCCGCGGCGCTCGTCGAGGTGCACGAGCTCGGCGCGACGGTGCTCGCCATCGGCGTGGTCCAGTTCTTCCTCGCGCTGACGCACCACGCACCCGAACGGATGGCCAGCCGGTTGCGTGCGGTTCCCGACCTTGCAGGTGACGCCGGCATCCGGACCGAAGCTGCGCCCGTGGCCGGAGCAACGGAGGGCACCGTCACGGCCCACTCCTGACGCAGGTCGGGACGACACTGGTAGCGTGCGCGGAGCCCCTGGCACGGGGCCGCGCCCCCATCGTCTAGCGGCCCAGGACGCCGCCCTTTCAAGGCGGTAGCACGGGTTCGAATCCCGTTGGGGGCACTCGTTTTCCCTGGTGGGGGCCTGGCGGATTGCAGACCGAGTTCGTCGGAACGATCCCGTGCGCGCTGCGTGCGTGACGGCCGAGCACGAGCAGGTCCGCTGCTCCGCGGTCGCCGCACAGCCGCTTGCGCAACGAGTCTGCGGGTGAGCCGGACGTCGGAGTGCCTGATCCGCTCCTGCGACCTCGGAGCCATCGACCGGGTGGCGAAGAGTCAGGAGACAACGTCTACCTGCCCCTCGCCTGAAACCTCGAACCGGGGGGTCGCTCCGAAGCCGCGCAGGATCAGATCCGTTCGTGCTCTCGCCCGTCGAACAGGGGGATCATGCCGAACGACGCCATGTCCTCCTCCAGCTCGGCGGGGCCGGGGACGGTGGCCGGCGTGTCCGCGGCTTCCAGCACGGCCCGCAGCAATTCGAACTCGGACGACGAGTCGAGGAACAACGCGGGGCGAGCCAGGACGTAGCGCACCGCGTGACTGAGAGCTTCTACTTCCCGCAACGGTTCGTACCAGCTGTGCCCGGCCTGGGCCGCGGGGGACGAGCGATCGAGCCAGCGACGGCGGGCGATGGATTTGATCGTCTGCACCGCCACGCCCCGTTCGTCGCACACGGTGAGCAGCTCCTCGACGTCGGCGCGGTACGCAGGGTCGCGCAGTAGCGGGAAGTTGTAGGGGAACAGCACCGAGTCGTAAGGGAAACGCTGCAGGCTCCGCAGGTGCATGTGCGGGATCCGCAGGCCGTGGCCCGTGACGCCGATGAAGCGAACCAGCCCCTCGTCGCGAGCCCTGACCAGTGCTTCGAGCGCTCCGGCGCGGCCGTGAGCCACCTCCCACTCGTCCTCTTCCACCAAGTTGTGGAGCTGGATGAGGTCGACCTGGTCCACCCCGAGCCGGGCGAGCGAGCGCTCCAGGCTTCTCCGGGCACCCTCAGCAGTGCGGTCTCCGGTCTTGGTAGCCACGAAGAAGTCGTTGCGGCGGCCGCGCAGCCACGGCGCAAGGCGCAGCTCAGCGTCGCCGTAGTCGGCCGCGGTGTCCAGGTGGTTGACACCGAACTCATCGAGCAGCGGCAATAGGCGGTCGGCCGTCTCCTGGTCCACCGTGCCGACGCCAGCCGACCCGAAGATGACTCGCGAGCTCACGTGGCCGGTCCGACCGAACGGGCGTCGTTCGATCACTGGTGCGGCATCCTACGACTTGAGGAGGGGGCTCAACAGGGGGACCGCGTCAACTGCGCAGACAGGCCCGCGCCACAACTCCTCAGCCGGAAAAGGCCACCGGACCGGGGAGGACGCCCCCGGTGCGAAGGCCGCGTGGATCGGTTCCGGAGGCCGCCGTGCGGGCTGCGGCCACTGAGCGCGTCCGCAACGCTGGCCTATAGTGAGGGTTCGCCCTTCCGAGGACCTGTGGTGCAGCTCGGAGTGCACGCCGGCCTGTCAAGCCGGAGGTCGCGGGTTCAAATCCCGTCAGGTCCGCGCCGCCGGGCACCGCCGTCGAGGGAATCCTCGGCGGCGGTAGCCTTGTCGCCCGCGGTCGGGTAGCTCAGTTGGCAGAGCGCGCGCCTGAAAAGCGCGAGGTCACCGGATCGACGCCGGTCCCGACCACC
>JASHYA010000238.1 GCA_030043315.1 Acidimicrobiales bacterium | reverse complement strand
CGAGTACGGAGGGAAGTTGTAGTGGTGCATGTAGCGCTTCGACTCGTCCGGGGTGATGGTGTCGAGCTGCTGGTCCATGCGCGGCATGCCCAGCGTGCAGACGTTCAGCACCTGGGTCTCGCCGCGCTGGAACAACGACGACCCGTGCGCAGTCGGGAAGAGGTCGATCTCGGCCGACAGCGGCCGGATGTCGCTCGTGCCGCGTCCGTCGATCCGCATCCCTTCCTCGACGATGCGCTTGCGCACGAGCTTCTTGTTGAGCGCCCGCACCGCAGCCGAGATCTCGCGCTCACGCTCCGGGAACTCGCCCGTGAGCTCGGCGACGACCGCCGCGCTCACGTCATCGGTCTCCGCGTTGCGCGTCGCCTTGTCGGCGATGGCGACGACCTTGGCGATCCGCTCGGCTGCGCTCTCCTGCACCCGCTCCCACACGTCGTCGCCGTAGTCGACGAACGTCGAGAACGCGATCGGCTGGACAGGGCCGCGTGCCTCGACGACACGTGCGACGAGCTCGCGCTGGAGGTTGATGGACTCCCGGATCCACGTCTTGGCCGCCTCGAGCCCCTGCGCCAGCACCTCCTCGGTGACCTTGGGGGCGCCCTCCTCGTAGAACTGCCACGAGCGCTCGGTGCCGCCGGCCTCGACCATCATGATGGCGACCTCGGCGTCGGGCTCCTCGGAGAGCGCACGGCCGGCCACGACGAGCTCGAAGGTGGACGCGTCACCCTCCTGGAAGCTCGGGTGGGCGATCCAGGTGCCGTCGGTCGCGAACGCGATGCGCACCGCGCCGATCGGCCCGTCGAAGGGGATGCCCGAGATCATGAGCGCCGCGGAGGACGCGTTGATGGCGAGCACGTCGTGGGGGTTCACCTGGTCCGCGCCGAACACGGTGCCGACGATGTGCACCTCGTTCCTGAAGCCCTTCGGGAACGAGGGGCGGAGCGGGCGGTCGATCAGGCGGCAGGTCAGGATCGCCTGGTCCGACGCCTTGCCCTCCCGGCGGAAGAAGGAGCCGGGGATCTTCCCGGCCGCGTACGCGCGCTCTTCGATGTCAACGGTGAGGGGGAAGAAGTCCGTCCCCTCGCGAACCGACCTCGCCGCCACCGCGGTGGCGAGGACGACGGTGTCGCCGATGCGGCCGAGGACTGCCCCGTCCGCCTGCTGGGCGAGCTTCCCCGCCTCGAACGTCATGGAACGGTCGGTGCCGCTGATCGGCGCCGACACGGAAATGGCCTCGGCCAACGGTGCTCCTTTTCCCGGGGGGAAACGCCGTGGCCGGTTCCCAGTGGTCGACCACCCCGGAGAGACCCGGGTGATCGGCGACTGGCAGCCGACGTCGCGGCGTGCCCGTCTCTTAGTGCGACCGCCCGAGAGGTTCGGCCGGCGCGTGGTGCTAGCGGCGGATCCCGAGTCGTCCGATGATCGACCGGTACCGCTCGACGTCGTTGCCCCGGACGTAGTCCAGGAGCCGCCTGCGGCGCCCGATCAGCTTCATCAGGCCCCTGCGGGTGTGGTGGTCGCCCTTGTGGATCTTCAGGTGCTCGGTCAGGTGCGCGATGCGGTCGGTCAACAGGGCGATCTGGACCTCAGGCGAGCCCGTGTCGGACTCGTGGAGCCGGTGCTCGGCGATGATGACCTGCTTCTCGGGCATGTACGAACAGACCTCGGAATTCCTCGGGGCGATCGGGCGCGGCGAACGCCGCACCCCGCTCGAGGTTAGCAGGCCAGCCGGTGCGACGGCGCCCGGCGGCCGTTGCACCGGGCGTGGTCGAGCTCCCCTCGAGAGCCGACGGACGGTCAGCCGCCCTGGTCCGCCAGGAGCCGGCGGGCCACCGCGACGTCCGCCCACATCTGCTCGGCGAGGTCCTCCACCCGGTCGAAGCGCCGTTCGTCGCGGAGCCGCTCGACGAAGGCCACGCCGACCCGCTCCCCGTACAGGTCGCCCTCGAAGCCGATGAGGTGGGCCTCGACGAGGGGAGCCGGCGTCGTGTCACCGGGTTCGGCGAAGGTCGGCCGCAGTCCCACGGAGATGGCCGAGGGGTGCAGCGTCCCGTCGGCGCGGCGGCACCAGCCCGCGTAGATGCCGATGGCCGGGACCGCGATGCCGTCCGGGACCGCGACGTTCGCCGTCGGCATCCCGAGCTGTGAGCCGCCGCGGCCGTTCCCGCGGACGACCTCCCCGCGCACCTCGTGGGGCCGGGCGAGGAGGCGGGCTGCGGCCGCGACGTCGCCTGCGGAGACGAGGGCGCGGATGCGGGTCGAGGTGATGGCGGCGGCCGGTCCGGCGCTGCGCTCGGGGTCCGCCGCACCGGGGGCGTCCACACCTGGGGCGTCGGTACCGGGGGCGTCCGCACCGGCACCACCACCCACCCCGGTCAGCGGGACGCCGACCACGCCGAAGCCCCGGTCCGCACCCAGACGGTGCAGCAGCGCGACGTCGCCCTTCCGCCCGTGGCCGAAGTGGAAGTTCTCGCCGACGACGATCACCTTCGCGCCGAGGGCTCCGCACAGCACCTCGTCCACGAAGTCCTCCGCCGACTCGTTGGCGCGCTCGGTGTCGAAGGGGACGACGGCCGTGACGTCGACGCCGCAGGAGGCGAGGAGCTCGAACTTCTGCTCGGTGTCCGTGAGGAGCAACGGGGCGGAGGCCGGCCGGATGACCGTGGCCGGGTGGCGGTCGAACGTCACGACGGCGGCCGGCACGCCGAGCGCGTCGGCCTGGGCGCGCAAGAGGCCGAGCAGGTGGCGGTGGCCGAGGTGGACCCCGTCGTAGGTGCCGATCGTGACCGCCGACCCCCGCGCGCGCTCGGGCATCTGCTCAGGGGTCAGGACCTGCACGCCGCCCGAGGATAGACGGCCCCGCCACCGCACCTTGCTGGCCTCTCGGCCTTCGGATGTCGGCGCGCGGCCTCGTGTCGCGCTCAGCTCGCCGAGAGCACGACGGCCGGGCGGAACCGGGACGGGGCTGTGGGCTCGTAGACGGCGAGCAGGTTCCCCGTCTGGTCCAGGACCGCCCACGGGCCGTCCCCGGTCACGCCGAGCGGAGCCATCTCGAGCGGGCGGCCGAACGCGACGAGCTTCGCGACGTCGGGGGCGACGCTCACGCGGTCGAGGTCGCGCACCGCCTCGGCGGGCGGGCGCAACGACGACGCGTCCAATGTGCCGACCGGCTGCGCCTCGTCGACGCCGAACGACCCGACGCGGGTGCGCCGCAGCCGGCGGAGGTGGGCACCGCCTCCGAGCGCGGCACCGAGGTCTGCCGCGAGCGCTCGCACGTACGTGCCGGACGAGCACGCGACCGTCGCCGCAAGGACGTTCGGCTCTTCGGTCGGCTCGAGGTCGAACCGGTCCACGCGGACCGTGCGGACCGGCCGTTCCACGTCGATCCCCCGACGTGCCAGCTCGTGAAGCCTGCGGCCGCCCACCTTCACGGCCGACACCATCGGCGGGACCTGCCGGACGAGACCGGTCAGCTCCGCGGCCGCGGCGCGCGCCCGTTCCAACGTGACGTCCGCCATGTCCCACTCGCCGACGACGTTGCCCGACGCGTCCAGCGTGTCGGTCGCCGATCCGAGGACGATCTCGGCGGTGTACTCCTTGCCGAGGGCCGTCAGGTACCGCAGCACCCGCGTGACGCGCCCGAGCCCGACGAGCAGCACGCCCGTCGCGTCGGGGTCCAGGGTGCCGGCATGACCGACGCGTCGCTGGCCGAAGGTGGTCCGGACACGTGCGACCACGTCGTGCGACGTCCAGCCCGCCTCCTTGTCCACCACCACGAGCCCGGTCGGGCCCTGGGGTGTCGTTCCCGTCACGGGCGCGGCTCCTCGTCGGAGGTGTCGCCGTCGTCGTCGCCACCGCCGTCGCCACCGTCGCCGGCGAGGCGCCCGGCGTCCTCGGCGCGCGCCGTCCGTGCGGCCCGCTCTGCGCCGAGGCGGCGGAGGATCTCTTCGACCCGCTCGCCCTCACGCACCGCGGGGTCGACCATGAACTGCAGTCGCGGCGTGCGCTTCATGCGCACCTGACGGCCGACCGCTCGCTGGAGGTGTCCGCGGCGTTCCTCGAGCGCGGCCTCGGTCTCGTCGTCCATCCTCACGAGGAAGACCGTCGCGTTGCGGAGGTCTGCGCTCACCTCGACGGAGGTCACGGTGACGAGCCGGAGGCGCTCGTCGGCGTCGGCGAGACGTTCGAGCTCCTCGCCGACGACCTGGCGAAGGACCTCGTTCACGCGCAGTGCGCGCGGGAAGTCGCGACCGGTGTGCATCCGGGCTCTCAGGTCCGCGCGATCTCGCGCTCCTCGAAGGTCTCGATCAGGTCGCCGTCCCGCAGGTCCTGGTAGTCCGAGAGGCCGATGCCGCACTCGTAGCCGGCCTGGACCTCCCGGACGTCCTCTTTGAACCGGCGGAGCGAGGTGATGGTGCCGCGCCAGATCACGACGCCCTCGCGCAGGAACCGCACCTTGGAACCGCGCGTGATGGTGCCTTCCCGGACGTAGCACCCGGCGACGGCGCCCACCCTCGGGATGCGGAAGACCTGACGGACCTCGGCCTCACCGGTGACCACCTCTTCGGTCTCCGGGGCGAGCATGCCGATCATCGCGGCCTCGATGTCCTCCAGGAGCTTGTAGATGATCTCGTAGGTCCGGATCTCCACGTCGGACACCGCGGCGAGCTCGCGGGCACGGCGGTCCGGCCGGACGTTGAAGCCGATGATCGTCGCGTTCGACGCACGGGCGAGCTGCACGTCGTTCTCGGTGATCCCGCCGACGGCGCGGTGGACGAAGGAGAGCTTCACGTCGTCGCGCTCGAGCTTGCGCAGGCTCTCGGTGACGGCCTCCAGGGACCCCTGGACGTCCGCCTTCAAGACGAGGTTCAGCGTCGCGGTCTCGCCACGCTGGATCTGCTCGAAGAGGTCTTCGAGGCGCGCGCCCGTGGCCGAGGGTGCCGGCAGGTGGCCCGACAGCCGGAACCGCTGCGCCCGCGCCTCGCCGAGGGTGCGGGCGGTCGTGAGGTCCTTCGCCACCCGCAGCTCGTCTCCGGCCTGGGGGGGCTCGGAGAAGCCGAGCACCTGGACCGGCATCGAGGGGAGCGCCTCTTTCACGTGGTCGCCGCGGTCGTCGACGAGCGCCTTCACCCGGCCCCATGCGGCGCCCGCCACGACGGGGTCGCCGACACGCAGGGTGCCCGATTCGACGATGACGGTGGCGACGGGGCCGCGGCCGGCCTCGAGGATCGCCTCGAGCACGGTGCCGCGTGCCCTGCCCTCGGGGCTCGCCTGGAGCTCTTCGACTTCGGCCACCAGGGTGATCTGCTCGAGCAGGTCGTCGATGCCCGTGCCCTCGAGCGCGGAGAGCTGGACCGTGATCGTGTCGCCGCCCCACGACTCGGGGACGAGCCCGCGCTCGGCGAGCTGCTGGAGCACGCGGTCGGGGTTGGCGTCGAGCCGGTCCATCTTGTTGATGGCGACCACGATCGGGACGTCCGCCGCCTTGGCGTGGTCGATGGCCTCGACGGTCTGGGGCATCACCCCGTCGTCCGCCGCGACGACGAGCACCACGATGTCGGTCACCTCGGCGCCCCGCGCGCGCATCGCGGTGAAGGCCTCGTGGCCCGGGGTGTCGATGAAGGTGATCAGTTGACCCTGCCATGTCACCTGGTAGGCGCCGATGTGCTGGGTGATCCCCCCCGCTTCGCCGGCGACCACGTTGCTCTGCCGGATCCGGTCGAGGAGGAGGGTCTTGCCGTGGTCGACGTGGCCCATGACCGTGACGACCGGCGGGCGCGGGCGCAGGTCCTCCTCGCGCTCCTCCTCGTCGTCTTCGTCCTCGAAGTACTTGGCGAGCAGCTCGGCTTCGCGTTCTTCTCCCGGGTCGACGAGCCGCACGTTGGCGCCCAGCTCGGCCGCGAACAGCTCGATCATGTCGTCGGTGAGCGACTGCGTCGCGGTCACCATCTCGCCCTGGAGGAGGAGGAACCGCACGACGTCGCCCGCGGAACGGTTCAGCTTGGGGCCGAGGTCCCGCGCGGTCGAGCCGCGCTCCACGATGATCTCACCCTCGGGGACCGGGGCGGTCGACGGCGTGTAGGTCGTGAGCTGGGTGGGCTCGAGCTCTTCGAGGTTCCGCCGGCGCCGGCGCACCCTGCGCTGGGGTGGTCGCCGCCCCGCGACGCCGCCTCGACCGGCGGGAAGCCCGGTGGGGGCGCTCGGCCGCCCGAAGCCACCACTACGAGACGGGAAGCCGCCACCGCCGCCCGGGCGTCCTCCGCCGCTCGAGCCGGGAGGCCGTCCGCCGGTACGCGGGGGGTAGGCGG
>JASHYA010000237.1 GCA_030043315.1 Acidimicrobiales bacterium | reverse complement strand
CTTCCCGGCACCGACCACGAGGTCGTCTTTCTCGAGCGACTGCGGTTCGCGGACGAAGAGCCCATCTCCCTCGAGCGGTCGTGGCTGCCCTGGGCCTCGACGCGCGGGGTCCTGCACGCGGACCTCGAACATGGTCCGCTCTACGACGCGCTCGCCGACGCCTGCGGGCTGCGGGTCACGTCGGGCAGCGAGCGGATCTCTCCGATCATCCCGCCGGAGGCCGACCGGGCGCTCCTGCGGATGCCGGCACATACCGCCGCCTTCCTGGTCGAACGGAGAGCGAACGTCTCGGACCTGCCGATCGAGCTCCGGCGCGCGACCGTTCGCGGGGACCGGTACCGGTTCGTGGCCGAGTGGTCATGATCGTCGACGCCGACGAGGACCTACGCCGACCGATCAACCTGGGATCGGAGCTCGTCTCGCGCTGCGGCGCGAGGCCGCGACCGCTCCAGGACCACCTCTGAGGGGCTGAGCTGGTAGGACCCGCGGCGGTTCGTGCAACCCGGAGGAAGGTTTCGAGAGGCGCTACACTCTCGCAGGGGCTGAGGGGGTGACGCCGATGAAGAGGCGCACACGAAGGCTGGCAGTGCTGGCGTGGGGATTGGCTGCGATCGGGCTCCTCGGGAGCATGGCGGTCGTCATTTGGGCGTCGGGATCGCTCTCAGGCTCGTTCCGGCTGCCTGCCTGTCGCACACTTGGGATTTCTTGTGCACCCGGACGACCAGGCCCCGGGCTCGCTTCGGTGACATCGGGTTCGGCCACCCGGGCGACCTCAGGGACGCGCCCCACCGACGCGTCCGGTAAGCCGACCAAGGTGTCCGGTCGGCGACCCTCCACACAGAGAGTCACCGTGACGGACCAACATGCGCCCCAGCCCGCTCATCTGGCCGTCACTCCTTCGGTGGCACCTGCGCGCACGCGTCCGCTTTCGGGTACTACTTCCAACCAAGGCCCGTCGTCCGGACATGTGGTGGCAACCGCCATTCCGCACGTGACGCCTGCCGGTACGCAACGGCCGACGCATGTCGTTACGGTCGCCAGCACGAAACCGTCGAGCCACGACGTGACGGTCGCCGGCACGAAACCGTCGAGCCACGACGTGACGGTCGCCAGCACGAAACCGTCGAGCCACGCCGTGACGCCCACCAGCACGCAGCCGTCGAGCCACTCGGTGACGCCCACCAGCACGAAACCGTCGAGTCACTCGGTGACACCCACCAGCACGGAACCGCCGAGCTACCACGTGATACCCACCAATACGCAACCGTCGAGCGACGTGGTGACTGTCGCCAGCACGCAACCGACGACCGACGTCGTGACGGTCGCCAGCACGCAACCGTCGGGCCACCACGTCGTCCCTGGCAGCACGTCATCGTCGGGCCACCACGTGGTCCCTGGCAGCACATCATCGTCGGGCCACCACGTGGTCCCTGGCAGCACGTCAACGTCGGGCCACCACGTGGTCCCTGGCAGCACGCCAACGTCGGTCCACCACGTGGTACCCGGCAGCACGCCAGGATCGAGCGACCACGTGACACCTGCTGGCACGACGCCAGGATCGAACGTGACACCTGGCACCACGCCAGGATCGAGCCACCACGTGACACCTGGCACCACGCCAGCGTCCGGCCACCACGTGGTACCCGGCACCACGCCAGCGTCGGGCCAGGTAGATACGGTTGAGCTCCAGGAACCGACGGGGACGGACCGGACACACGGCTTCCCGTCAACGGCCGGCCACACCGGGAGACACGGCTTCCCGTCAACGGCCGGCCACACCGGGACACACGGCTTCCCGTCAACGGCCGGCCACACCGGGACACATGGCTTCCCGTCAACGGCTGGCCACACCGGGTCGACCGGTCCTGGCACGTGGAGCGGCCACTCGCCGGGGTTCCCGTACTCGTCGACGCCGCAAGCGGGTCACTCGTGGCAGGCGAAGACGTCTACGCCCGGCACCGCGCTTACGGTCGACGCGCCGGGGACCAGCTGGCGCGGGTCGTCTGGCGACGACGGGGCCGGCCATCCGGCCGGCACCGGACGGTAAGCCGGCGATTCGTCGAAGTCGTAGCGAGCCTCGAGGCGGAACTGGCCGCGCCCCGCACGAATCAGCGCAACGCCGAGAGGATGAAGACGAGAAAGATCGCCACGATGGCGAGGGCACAGGCGAGGATCGCCCACCGTCCGAGACGCTGGGTATCCGTCCAATTGGCGGACGGCCGGGCACCAGGATCGTCCGTGGGGGCGTGTTCCCCGTCGCGATCTTCCACCACCGTCACCTCCGGTCGCTCATCCTGTTCAGTGAAGACGGTCTATCGCCCCGCCGGCACGATCGGGGGGCGGCCACGGGGTCGTACCGCTCGACCCTTGCGGCTTGCGAAAGCGGCCCGGCAAAATAGGTAGATGGCGGAGGAGGTGTCGGCGACCGGCTCCTACGTCGCGGCACCCGGCGGCCTGCCCCCCCACCACGTCCTGCGTCGGCGCCTCACCGACCCGTGCAGGAACGAACGGATCGTCGTCGTCGAGGCACCGGCGGGCTACGGGAAGACCGTGTTCGCCCGCGAGCTCGTCTACGGATGGGAAGTGGTCCCGGTCGAGGTGCTCCTCGACCCGGGAGGGGTGTCGGCGCCGTTGCTGGCGAGCCGTCTGCGCGCCGCGGTGGCCGCCGCCGGCTTCTCCGACGCGGCCGCCGCCATGGCGTCGGCGGGCGACGACCCTGTCGGGGTGGTGGACGCGATGGTCCTGGCGATCAGGGACGAGGTCTGCGCGATCGTGATCGATGACGCCCATCACGCGCGGCCAGACGCCGGAGCGCTGATCGATCGGATCGCCGCCCGGCTCGGCGGGGAACAACGGCTGGTCGTGCTCGGACGGCGCCTGCCGCCAGGCGCCGAGCGCCTTCGACGGGCCGATGCCCTCCAGCTGGGTGCCGCCGACCTCGCGCTTCTTCCCGACGAGACGATCGAGTTGTGCCGCCGTGGCTTCGGCCTGGACGTCTCGAGTACGGACTGTCAGACGCTCGACGCAGCCACGGGTGGATGGACTGCCGCTGCCGTGCTCGCCGCTTCTCGGGCAAAGCGCACGGGCCATTCGCTCCGGCAGATCCTCGAGGCCGGCGGGACAGCCGGTCGGATCGGTCCGGTGGCGTCGATGCTCGAGGAGGTGGTGTCGAGCATGGGCCCGGAGGGGAAGGCGCTGGCGCGCATCGCCCCGCTACCCCTCCTCGACCGGGAGGTGGTCGCAGCTGCGACGGGCGAGACGGCCTTCTTCGACCGGGTGGTGGAGCTCGGGCTTCCGCTCACGCCCGGGCCGGGTCCGTGGTGGCAACTGCCCGGCCCGGTCCGGGATTTCCTGGCGACGCTGGGTGCGCCGGACCGCGAGTCGCTCGTCGAGGTGGCCGAGTGCTACGAGCGGCGCGAGGAGCTGGGCAGTGCGCTCCAGATGCTGCTCGCGGCCGGGGAGACGGAACCTGCCGCCGCGCTGTTGGCGTCCGCGGATCCGAAACGTACCGAGTCGTTCGATGCCCTGGAGCTGCTCGCGGTCATCGGCCAGATCCATGAGGACGTGCTCGATCGTTACCCGAGAGCGCTGTTCCACGTCTCACGGGCCTGCGTCAGTGCCTCCCTGCTCCGGGCCCGGAGCACCTTGATGGAGAGGCTCGACCGTATCGTGACGGCGAGGGACGACCCGGTACTGCGGCGCGCGATCGACGCCGAGCACGCCATCGACATGGGGAACAGCAACAACCCTCTCGACGCCGTCCCCATCGCCACCAAGGTCCTCGGGGCCGCGTCGACAGCCGAGGGTCTGACCCGTGCGAGGGCCCTGACCGCATTGGGCCAGGCGACCTGCTTTCGTCGGGACGCCGACGGCTCGCTCTCGGACGAGACCCTTTCCGAGGCCGCGGGCTACCTCGACCAGGCAATGGCGATCTTCCGCTCCCTCGGGATGGCAGGGTCTGGGCCCGGAATCGAGCGGGCCGTCCGGACGGAGCTCGGCCGGGGAAGACCCCAGACGGCTCTCGAAGTCCTCGACGACGTGTTGGTCGACGTGGCGTCGATCCCTCGGCGCGCGGGCCGCGTGCTCTTCTACCGCGCGCAGGTTCTGAACGAGCTCGGCCTCTTCGACGACGCCGAAGCGGTGCTCGACGAAGTCCTCCGCCTGGCCCGCGAGGACACCGGCGGAGTGTTGACCGCCTACGTCCATTGGGAACGCATGATCCTCGCCTCACAGCGGGGTGAGCGGGAAGCCGTGCTGGATCACGCCAACCAAGTCGAGGCCAACCGGGGTGACTGGTGGGATCCGGCGGGCACGCACTTCATGGCCGAAGCGGCCGACTGTTTGGACCGCGTCGGCCTCACCGCCGAGGCATCCCGGTACCTCGAGCGCGCCAAGGCTGCGGAGCCGCGGGGCTCCCAGCGGATCGTGGCGATCTCCGAATGCGCGCTGCTCGCGCGCCACGGAGATCCGAACGTCGCCCTCCAGCGGCTGGCCGTCGTCCACCAGTACGGCATCTATCCGAGAGAACGTTGGCGGGTCATGCTGCTGCGCGCCTACGCCTCACGGCGACTCGGCGACGCAGCCGCCGGCTCGCTGGCCGCGCAGGCGTTCGAAGAGGCGGCCCGGATCGGACAGCCGCGGTTGCCGCTCATCCGCGAGCGCGAGTTGACCGAGTCGCTGCTCGCCCTCGCCGCGGACACCGGATCAGCGGTGGCCGGTGCCCTTCAGACTGCGGCGCAGCCCGTCGCGCTCATGGTTCTCGGCAGGTTCGAGCTCACCCGCGGCGGGCTCCCCGTCGCGCTCGGCCCCGGCCAAGCCGCGCAGTTGGTCAAGTTGGTCGCGGTCGGAGGTGGCAGGGTCCAGGCCGAGCAGGCCATCGAGGCCCTGTGGCCGGAGGTCGAGCCCTCGGTGGGTCGCAATCGCCTCCGGACGGTGCTCGCCCGACTGAAGGAAGCCGCCCCGGAGGCGTTGCGACGCGAAGGCGAGCTCCTGACGTTGGACGAAGCGGTGCGAGTCGACCTCTCGCAGTTCTACGAGGAGGCCCGTCACGCCCTCGCTCTCCGTCACGGCGATGCCGCCGCGGTGGCCGTGGCGCGATCGGCGATCACCCGCTACCGGGGGGATCTTCTCGCCGATGATCCCTACGAGCACTGGGCCGAGGAGCCTCGTGTCAACGCCCGGCGGACCCTGCTCGACCTGCTCGACCTGTGCGCCAGGGCGGCGGCCCAGCGGGGAGACCTTGACGAAGCCCGCCGAATGGTGCAGCGGGCGCTCGAGATCGCGCCGTTCGAAGACGACCACTACCTCGAGGTCGCTCGGATCTTCTCGGAGCAGGGTCGCAGAGGTGCCGCGCTGAGCGTGGTCCGCCGCGCGCGCGAGGTGCTCGCGCCGCTCGGAGTCGACGTGCCGCTCGAGCTCCCGGGAAGGTTCGCCGCGGCGTAGCAGCGCTCGGGCCCGTCGAACGAGGGCATCTATGGCACAAGACCGAAGGGCTGCTCACCGCGGTGCGTGCCGGCGTGCGCGTCTGCGAAACAGCAGAATGCGCAAGTTGGCGGGGTGGCCGGGATCTGGACGCACTCGACATGTGCGGCAGCGTTCTTGCTCCGTCCGAGCAACGGGGCCTGGTCCAACCGCCCACGAACGCCCGCGCCGACCCGAGAGCGCCCGAGGCTCCGACGGAAGTGCTGAACGTGCCACCGTGCAAAGTATCCTGACCCACCGTCGACCGGCTCGAGCGGGATCCCCAGCTGGGTGGAGCCGGGTCCGGAGCGGTTCGACCGGTCATCGCGCCGGAGAGGAGCACCGATCATGAGCTCGTTCCCCCCGATCGCCGACTATGCCTTCCTCGCCGACTGCGAGAACAACTGTCTCGTCGCACCGGACGGGTCGGTCGAGTGGTTGTGCCTTCCGCGGCCGGATTCGCCCAGCGTCTTCGGGTCGGTGCTCGACCGCTCCGCCGGGTCGTTCAGGTTCGGTCCGGCGAACACGAGGGTTCCTCACCAGCGCCGCTACGTACCGGGGACGATGGTGATGGAGACGACGTGGCACACCTCGACCGGATGGCTCGTCGTCTACGACCTGATGGTGATCCGAGGGGTCGAGAGCGGCGACCACCGTCCCGGCTTCCGCAGGGCCCCCCCGGACGCGGCCGCGGCGGGCGTGCTGTTGCGCGTCGCGACGTGCATCTCGGGCAAGGTCGACCTCGTCGCCGAGTGCGTGCCGGCGTTCGACTACGGCCTCGACGTCCCGATTTGGTCGTACCCGGAAGAGGATTGCTGGACGGCGGTGTCCCGTCCCACGGACGGGGGCGATCCAGTCCTCTCCCTGCACGGCAGCCTCCGGCTGGGGATCGCCACCGTCCGCTGCTACGGACGCACCACCCTCTCCGAGGGCCAGTCGAGCTTCGTCGCTCTCTCGTGGCGAGGGCAGGCGCCCGCGGATCTCGAACAGGCGCAGTCCGACCTCGCGTTCACCGTGTCCTACTGGCGGGACTGGCTGGCAACCGGGACGTTCCCCGACCATCCGTGGCGTGAGTACATCGAACGGAGCGCCCTGACCCTGAAGGGACTCAGCTACGCCCCGACCGGGGCGATCATGGCCGCCGCCACCACCTCGCTCCCCGAGACCCGAGGAGGAGCGCGGAACTGGGACTATCGCTACACCTGGATCAGGGACACCGCGTTCACGCTGCGCGCGCTGTACCGGCTCGGCTTCGACTGGGAGGCGCTCGAGTACTACGCCTTCGTGCTCGAGGCGGTGACCGAGGGTCGACCGGATCGCCCGTTCGACCTGCAGATCATGTACGGCATCGGAGGCGAACGAGAGCTCACCGAGCGCACCCTCGATCATCTCTCGGGCTACGACGGTGCCCGGCCCGTGCGGGTGGGCAACGGCGCCTGGGACCAACACCAGAACGACGTGTGGGGGATGCTCCTCGACGCCCTCTACGCGAACCGTGGACACGGGGGCGCCGCGCAGTTCGCCCGCTCGGTCTGGGAGGGGGTGGCCCAGCTCGTCGAGACCGCCCTGCAGCGGAGCGGCGAGCCCGATCACGGGATCTGGGAGATGCGGGGTGCCCCGCTGCATTTCACCGCGTCGGCGGTCCTGTGCTGGGTGGCGGCGGACCGCGGGGCGAGGCTGGCGCGCGAGCGCGGCGACACCGAACGTGCGGTGCGTTGGCAGGAATCCGCGGACGAGCTGAAGGAAGAGATCCTGGCCAAGGGGGTGGACGAACGGGGTCGGTTCCGTCAGGCCTACGAGAACGACGAGCTGGACGCTTCGCTTCTTCTCATCCCGCTGCTGGGCTTCCTCCCGGAGCACGACGTGCGGGTGAAGACGACCGTGCTGGCCATCGCCGACGAACTCACCGAGGACGGGCTGGTGTTCCGTTACGAGGTGGAGACGGCCGATACAGGCCTCGAGGGCAGCGAGGGCACCTTCACGATCTGCTCGTGGTGGCTGGTGTCCGCGCTGGCGCTCATCGGCGAGCTGGAGCGGAGCCGTGCCCTGTGCAAGAAGCTGCTGTCGTTCGCCGGTCCGCTGCACCTCTACGCCGAAGAGATCGAGCCTTCCACCGGAGACCACCTCGGCAACTTCCCCCAGGCGTTCACCCACCTCGCGCTCATCGACGCCGTCTCCCATCTCATCGAGGCTGAGACGGGAGCGAGCTCCACTCCGATCGAAGTCCAGGAGGCCGGCCCCGGGGAGGCATACCGGTGAGGGATCCCGTCGACCTCACGACGAGTCAGCGTCCACCTCCGGCCGTCGGACGGCACGACGGGCCGCTCCGCGCGCGCGGCCTCCTCGGACACGACGACCCCGGGGCTCGCCGGGGAGCTGGCGGAGCTCCTGCCCGATTCGACCGATGACCCCCCGATCCCGTGACGTCGACCGGCGTACGTGTCGACGCTGAGGTCGCGCTGGCGGGCACGTCGCCGTTCATTGTCAGCAGAAGGATCGCCCGATCTCCCCTCGCCCACCCGAACGGCCCGCGGTGTCCGTCGTCACGGTGGGTGAATTGCGGCTGGGGTCCTCGTAGCACAGGACGGGCCGACCCGAGCGCGGCGGCCGGAGACGTTGTCGGTCGTCTCAGCCCTGAACCCTTTACCGGTCGACGAGGGAGTCGCCCACGCCCGGGCAGCTCTGCGGCTCGCCCTGCGGGACGCGGGAAAGCGCATGCCGGTGAACGACTCGTGGATCGCCGCGACGGCGATCGCCAACGATCTGGCAGTCGCATCCCAAGACGCCGACTACGACGACATTCCGGGGCTCCGGGTCATACGGGTTTGATACAAGCCCCGGGGAGCTGTTCCCCCCACTCGGCCAACTCGGTCGAGCGTGACGCAGCCGGGGGCGAACGTCGGAGCCGTTGCCCCGGCAGCTCGATGGTGGGACGATGGGCGGTACGAGCACGAAGAGGAAACCGTAGTGGGTGATGACCTGGCGGGATTGGCCGCCGATGCCTACGTCTACGGCTTTCCGCTGGTCTTCGACATGCAGATGGTGACCAGCTTGGCGGACATCGGTCTGATGACGCCAGTACCCTTCAACAACTTCAGCCACGCGTCGCGCCTCGCTGGGCCAGACGACCGGTTCGTGTCGATCAACAACGACACCCTCTATTCCATCGCGCAGGTTGATGTGACGGGCGGCCCGGTGTTGTTACGCGTGCCGGACGCAGCCGGCCGCTATTACGTGCTGCAGTTCGTTGATGCGTGGACCAACAACTTCGCTTACGTGGGCCGGCGGACGACCGGCACTGCGGCCGGGTCGTTCCTGCTCACCCCGCCGGGATGGGACGGGATCGCACCCGGCGGGGCATCGGTGATCGAGTTCCCGACGAATGTGGCCACGATCGTCGGCCGCTGGGCCTGCGATGGCAAAGCGGACCTGGAGGCAGTCCGTGAACTGCAAAACGGGCTCACGCTGCAGCCGTCCGGCGCACCCGCACCGGACATGGGCGTACCCGCGCCGGCCGACGTCGCTCAAGAGCTGACCTTTTTCGAACAGTTGCGAACCTGGATGCAAGCCTTCCCCCCGTCGGTTGAAGACCAGAAGTACCAGCGGAGCTTCGCCCCCCTCGGCTTGCTCGAGCCCGCTTCGCCGTATACGAACTGCCCGCCCGAGTTGGCACAGGCGTTGACCGCCGGCGCGGAGCGCGCGAAACAAAAGATGGAAACGGTCCTCGCGGCGACCGACCAGCTTCCGGTGGTCAACGGGTGGCGACTGACCTTCCACACCTTCGACTACAACCTCGACCACCTAGGTCCCGGCACCATCGATGACCCGGCGTGGAAGGTACCCGATCGCCACGGCAGCTACCTGACCCGCGCGCTGGCCGCGCGGGCTGCCCTTTGGGGCAATCACGGGTACGAGGCCGCCTACCCGATGACCTATACCGATGGCGACGGCGACCAACTCGACGGTCGCAACCGCTACACCTTCACCCTCGAGCAGGACCCCCCGGTGGACGCATTCTGGTCCATCACCATGTACGACCTGCCCGACTTCTACTTGGTCGCCAACCCGATCGGCCGTTACTCCATCGGCGACCGTACCCCCGGCCTTCGCCGCAATCGCGACGGATCACTGACCATCGTGATCCAGCACGAACAGCCCGCCGACACGAGCAATTGGCTGCCCGCGCCAGCCGCACCATTCCGACCGCTCATGCGCCTGTACCAGCCACAGCCCGCCGTCCTCGACGGCACCTACAGAATTCCCCCCATCACGAAGGTCAGAGTCTGAACCGCCACGCCCCGCGCGACCCGCTCGTACAGGCTGCCTCCTCGACGATCAGGTAGGCGAGGACACCGGGGAGACAAAGCGTGAAGATCACCCACCGCGCCTTCGCTCACCCTTCCACTCCGCGGGCGCCGGCCACGATCACCGTGAACCCGCTCACGAACACGCCACGCAGACCTGGTAACACCTATTGTCCTCCACGTGCGTCCCGCGGCGGTCGTCCTCCTCCTGCGACGAGTGGCGGATCGGAGGAGGGCACCGACATCGGCTCGGCCAGAGGGAGTTGCGCCGTCGGCGCACCTTGACCGGACCCACGCCGGGTCCCCCCGTGAACAGGAGGCCATGCTGCGTTCGGGAGGGTTCGATTCCTTCTCGACGAGATGCCGGTGACCCCGCCCGAATCTCCACCTCCGGCGGCCCCGACCGCGGGACCCGAGGCACCGTCGACCACCGGCGACGGTCCGGCTGGGGCGGCCCCGGACCTCATGGCGACCCTCCGCTCGGCGAACTACATCCGGCTCCTCGTCCTGGCGGGAGTGATCGGCGTGCCGGTCTCCGCCTTCTCCTACGGGTTCCTCGAGTTCGTCGGCCTCCTCCAGAGGTGGATCTTCCTGTCCCTTCCGAAGGACCTCGGCTACACCGCGGCGCCCCTCTGGTGGCCGGTTCCCCTTCTTGCCATCGCCGGCGTGTCGGTGGCGGCGATCATCGTCCTGTTGCCGGGCACGGGCGGCCACATCCCGGCCAAGGGGTCTGTCGCCGGTGTCCCGCCGAAGGCCCTCGAACTTCCCGGCGTGGCCCTGGCTGCGTTGGCCACCCTGAGCCTCGGCGCCGTCCTTGGACCCGAGGCACCCCTCATCGCCATCGGGGGAGGCCTCGGCCTGATCGCCATTCGGCTCGCCAAGAAGGATGCTCCGCCCACCGCGGTCACGGTGGTCTCCTCGGCCGCCAGCTTCGCGGCCATCAGCACCCTGTTCGGTTCGCCCATCATCGCCACCTTCCTCCTGATGGAGGCGTCGGGACTGGGAGGTCCGGTTCTCGAGTTGGTGCTCCTCCCCGGCCTTCTCAGTGCGGGCGTGGGAACGTTGATCTTCGTCGGGCTGAACTCGCTCAGCGGGTTCGGGACCTTCTCGCTCTCCATCCCGGGTCTCCCCCCCTTCAGCCATCCCACCGGCGCCATGTTCGGGTGGGCCATCATCTTCGGGCTGGCCGCCGCAGTGTCCGGGACGTGCATCCGCCTCCTCGCCCTCTGGCTCCTTCC
>JASHYA010000236.1 GCA_030043315.1 Acidimicrobiales bacterium | reverse complement strand
GGTGCCTCTTGGGGATGCGCGGGTGGTCGAACTCGCCCACCTTGGTCATCCCGATCCGCACCATCACCGCCTCCGAGCGATGGTTCGTACGCGCGGTGAACGACACCACGCGGTCGAGCCCGAGTGTGGCGAAGGCGTGGTCGAGCGCCGCACGCGCGCCCTCGGTCGCGTACCCCTGTCCCCAGTAGGGTCGGTCGAGACGCCAGCCGATCTCGACCGCCGGGGTGAATTCGGCCTCGAAGCCGACCGGGAGGAGGCCGAGGAGGCCGAGGAAGACCCCGTCCTCCCTCCGCTCGACGGCCCAGCCTCCCCACCCTCGCTCGTCGATCCCCGCCTGGAGACGGTCCGCGAGCGCGTCGCTCTGCTGCGTCGTCAAGGTGGACGGGAAGTGCTCCATCACCTCGGGGCTCGCGTTCATCGACGCGAACGGGTCCTTGTCCTCGGGACGCCACCCTCGCAGGACGAGCCGCTGGGTGGCGAGCCCGGCGGAGAGGCTCACGCGGCAGAGGCGCCCTTGGAGTCGGGCTTGCGCACGACTGGCGGCCAGTGGTCCGGCGTACCGTGCTGGTGCGTACGCGCCGAGGCGGGTGCGTGGGAACCGGAGAAGCGCCGGTAGGCGGCGACGCCGAGGGCGACGACGAGCAGGACCAGGAGGAGCTTCTTCACCGCAGCGACGCTACCGGCCCTGGACCCCGGCCGGCCGCCTTGACAGCGGCGCGGGTCTCCTGAGAGCATGGCGCGGTGCAATTCCTTGCGGAGCTGCTGCTGACCTAGGGGCGGGCGCCACATCGCGCCCGCTCACACCTCCTGCGCCTCTCGGCCAGGAGGTTTTTTCGTTAAGCAGTTCGACAGGCTCGGCCGACGGGCAGGACCGCACCACGCCGGAGAAGACCACGATGACGGAGACCACGGAGGACGACATGACCACCCGCCAGATGTCCTACCAGCACTACCAGACGGCGGTCCCCCTGGTCCTGGGAGACCGGACGTGGCCGGACCGCCGGACGACGGTCGCCCCGCACTGGGCGAGCGTGGACCTGCGTGACGGGAACCAGGCGCTCGTCGACCCGATGGACTCCGACCGCAAGCTGGCGCTGTTCAAGGCACTGGTGGAGATCGGGTTCAAGGAGATCGAGGTCGGGTTCCCATCGGCCTCCCAGACCGACTTCGAGTTCCAGCGCATGATCATCGAGCAGGGGCTCGTCCCCCACGACGTCGAGATCCAGGTCCTCGTCCAGTGCCGCGAAGAGCTGATCGAGCGCACCTTCGAATCGCTCGAGGGTGCTGAGCGTGCCGTCGTGCACTTCTACAACTCCACTTCCACGCTGCAGCGCCGCGTCGTCTTCGGCCAGGACCGGTCGGGCATCGTGGACATCGCGGTGCACGCAGCGCGACTCTGCCGCAAGCTCGAGGCGAGTCTGCCCGGCACCAAGCTCCGCTACGAGTACTCACCCGAGAGCTTCACTGGCACCGAGCCCGAGTTCGCCGTCGAGATCTGCGAGGCGGTGATGGACGTGATCGAGCCGACTCCGGACCGGCCGATGATCGTGAACCTCCCGGCGACCGTCGAGATGTACGGGCCCCACGTCTACGCGGACGTCATCGAGTGGTTCGGCCGGACGATCCGCGACCGGGACAGCCTCGTCCTGAGCGTTCACCCGCACAACGACCGGGGCACCGCCGTCGCGGCGGCGGAGCTCGCCGTGCTCGCGGGCGCAGAGCGCGTCGAGGGCACGCTGTTCGGCAACGGCGAACGGACCGGGAACGTCGACATCGTCACCCTTGCGATGAACCTCTTCTCCCAGGGGGTGGACCCCGGGCTCGACTTCTCCGACATCGAGAAGGTGCGCAGGGTGGCCGAGCATTCGACCAAAATGCCGGTGCACCCGCGCCACCCCTACGCCGGCGACCTCGTCTACACGGCGTTCTCCGGGTCGCACCAGGACGCGATCAAGAAGGGCATGGCGGCGATCGGTGACGAGTACGACCTGTGGGAGGTGCCGTACCTGCCGATCGACCCGAAGCACACGGGCCGGACGTACGAGGCCATCATCCGGGTGAACAGCCAGTCGGGGAAGGGCGGGGTCGCGTACCTCATGGACACCGAGCACGGTCTCGACCTGCCGCGGCGCCTGCAGGTCGAGTTCTCCCGCCAAGTGCAGGCGGTCACCGAGGCCACCGGCACCGAGATCCGTCCCGCCGAGCTTTGGGAGGTCTTCGCAGGCACCTACCTGCCGGACGACGCAGGCATACGGCTGATCGGCAACGAGGTGACGACCGGCAGTGGCCGCACCGCGGTCGTCGCGCAGCTGCTCGTGGACGGGGTCCACCGCACGGTGCGCGGCGAGGGGAACGGCCCGATCGACGCGCTCGTCGCGGGCCTCCACGACGAGCTCGGCGTCGTCTTCGAGGTACGCGACTACAGCGAGCACGCGTTGACCGCGGGGAGCGGTGCCTCGGCGGTGGCCTACGTCGAGGCGGAGGGTCCTGACGGCGTCACCTGGTGGGGAGTCGGAATGGACTCCTCGATCCTCGACGCCTCGCTCGCGGCGGTGGTCAGCGCGGCGAACCGGGCGCCCTCACGCGCGCACACGGCGTAGAAGACCTCGGAGGGTCGAGAGCTCCGTCAGCACCGCCTCTCCCCGGAGCTCGAGCGACGAGAGCCTCCGCTCTTCCCGCATGGATGGATCCCGCCGTACGCGTGGCTCTTGCAGGCATGGTTCGCCGCCTGAAAGCTGGGACTTGTCTGGTTCACCTGACTGACCAGCTCGAAACCTCACCCGCCGCCGGGGAAGAGGACGGGGTCGGGGAAGTCGGCGATCCCGTGGGCCCGCATGCACTTGGCGTACTTGATCAGCACTGCCTTCGAGGGGCCGGTGGGCGCCGCAGATGTCGCGCTGCGCGCCGGCAGGAATTTCTTGCAGGCCCCTTGGGCGGCTTGGAACTGGGCGCTCTGCGGGTTGACCCCGCTGTTGATGTCGAACGTGATCGAGCCTGTGGACCTGGGGTCGGGAAAGTCGGCGATCCCGTGGGCCCGGATGCACTCGGCGAACCCGAGCGCGCTCTGATGGGCGGCCCCCGTTGGGGCTCCGGTGGAGTTCGTGGGTGCGGAAGCATCGGACGTGGTGGTCGACGTCGTCGTGCCGAGGCTCGCGACACCGGAGGTCTGCGGGCTGCCGCTCCCGCACGCCGACAACCCGATCATCGAAGCGACGGTCAGTGCGATCAGTGGAGGTGCTCCCCGCGTAGCGAGCTTTCGTCCGAGCGCCGTCCACGGAGACCGGCCATTCCGGTCCGAGCGATCCCGGTTCTCTCCCACGTGCGTCGTCTCCTTCGTCCCCTTGCCCAAGAGGTGCCGAACGCTGTTGTACGGAACAGAAGGTCACACGACGGTCACACGTGTGACCTGGGGGTGACCAGGGACCCGCGACCCCGTGTCACGCGGGTCTCGGGTGGGCGGACCGCCTCCGGAACGGGCGAACGTGACAACTTCGATGTCGATCCGCTCGAGGTGGACAATGGGGTTCTCGGGGGACCTCCGACCTCACGTGACGTCCTCCCCGCCCTGAAGGGCGGGGATTCCTGCCTCCCCCGTGCTGTCTCTCACGCCGCAATGAGGGTGGTGTGAGCCGTAGGCACGGGTTGTGCGGGGTTCGCCCGAGCAACTCCGTCGCCGCGAGGCCTGTGGAGCCTCTTGTCGCGGCGCGCCACCGCATGCGGGTGATGCTGCTGCCCGCACCGTGAGCCTTGCTGCTTGCTGATGTTGGACGCCGGGTCCCCACAGACGTCGTCGCGGGCAAGGAGAGCAAGGGCTGCTTCCTCCACGTCCAACAGGTCGACGACCTTCCCGTCCACCTGGGTGGGGTGGACGTAGAGGGCCAAAAAGGCGCTCAGGCGGTCTC
>JASHYA010000235.1 GCA_030043315.1 Acidimicrobiales bacterium | reverse complement strand
ATCTTGGCCGGTGAGGCGTTCCTCGCCCGTATCTACGACGCCCTTCGGGCTGCAGGGTCGTCGACCGGCTCCAACGTGTTCAATACGACGCTCCTCATCGGCTGGGACGAGCCGGGAGGCACCTACGACCATGTGCCTCCAGGGCCGGTGCCCTCGCCGGAACCGGGTGCGCCGGCCGGACAGCTCGGCTTCCGCTTCGACCGTTCCGGCTATCGGGTGCCCGCGATCATCGTCTCGCCCTGGGTCTCCAGGGGTGCCGTCTACACCGAGGAGTATCGACACACCTCGATGCTGGCGACCCTCCGCAACGTGTGGGGTCTCGGTGCTCCCTTCAGCGGCCGCGACGCGGCGGCGCGGGCGTTCGACCACGTGCTGAACCTCGACGTGCCCCGGGACCCACAGACGTGGCCCGACGTCACGCCGCTGCCGGTTCCGGACTTCCAAGAGACGCGAGTGAAGGCAGGGCAAGCCCTCAGTACGCTCGGAAGGCACCTCTGTCACGGCATCGTCGAGCACGAGCGGCGGCTCCGAGGGTCGTCTGACGCTGCGGCCGCCGCCCCCCTCGCCATCACCCCGGAGTTGTCGCCGAGGCTCGCCCTCGACGTCATTCATCGCTTCGGCGAGCGGTATTTCCCGCGGCTCGCGGCGGGGCGCAACGGTGCGGCGGCCGACAACCCCGCAGATCCTGCGGCAGATCCTGCTCCACGCTGAAGGACGCCCGAGTCCAAGAACGGTCTGGCCCGTGGTGGTCCGCCCGAAGGGTGGGCGGTGCCACCGGCACCGGTCGCCGAACGGCTAGCTTCCTCACGCTCGGATGCTTCAGACCCGCTGCACACTAGGAACCCCTCGAACGACCCGGCCGCACTGCGCACCGCCCGTGGGACCAAGGTCACAACATGGTCTGTGGCAGCAATAATCGCGGGACATGGCAGTTGACAAAGGGTAGGGTTTGTCTCAGAATCTTCACAAAATTCGCAGTCCAGCAAACGTAGAGTCGGTGGCGTCTGACCGTGCAACCCTGATGTGCACAGCTGGCGTCCCGGGGGAAACCAACCAGTACGAAAGGGAGCCTTCATGCCAAGTATCCAGCAATTCCTCCGCCGTGCGACGACCGTGCGCGGCACCAGGGCCGTCGCGCTCGGCGCGGTCGCGGCCGTCGTGGTGTCGCTCTGCTGCGTCGCCACGGCCGGTCCGGCCAGCGCGGCGCGTCTGACAAAGGCCCCGGGGACAGCCACCCACGGCACAATCACCTGGTCGGCCAACCCGATCACCACAGCCAAGCCGGACCCCCGCACGGTGCTGGTCCAGGCCTTCGAGAAGAAGTACCCGCACATCAAGGTGAAAATCGTCTCGGCACCGACGGACACGACAACCTACCGCGCCGACCTCACGACCGAGATCGGCGGCGGGGCTGGCCCCGACGTCTACTCAGGAACAGTGACGTGGCCGGCGGAGTTCGGCGAGCACGGGTTTGCGGTGGACCTGTCTAAGTACCTTCCGACGAGCTACTTCGACACGTTCGCCGGGGGGCTCGTCGCAGGGGCGACCTACAAGGGTGAGGTGCTTGCGGCCCCCTACTACACCACAATGGGCCTCCTCTACTACCGGAAGGACCTCCTCGCTAAGGACCACCTCTCGGTGCCCAAGACCTGGGCGGAGCTGAAGGCCGACGCGAAGCTGATGCTGTCCAAGCACCAGGTGAAGTACGGCTTCGTGTACCAGTCTGCCGACTACGAAGGCGCAACCTGCGACTTCATGGAGTACCTGACCGACGCCGGTGGCAAGGTCCTCAACGCGACCGACACCAAGTCGCTGCTCGAATCGAATGGCGACGCAGTCAAGGCGCTCACAACGATGGTCTCGTGGGTGAAGACAGGCATCAGCCCCTCGGCCGAGTCGACCTACAAGGAAGCCACATCCATGGCCACATTCCGGAACGGGAACGCGGCGTTCCTCCGCAACTGGCCGTACGCGTACGCGACATCGCAGGGCAAGGGTTCGGCCGTCATCGGCAAGGTGGGCGTCGCTCCGCTGCCGAGCTACACCGCGGCGGGCTACCCCGGCAGCTCGACGATCGGTGGCTGGGACCTCTATGTCAACCCGCACTCGAAGAACCTCGCCGCCGACCTCACCTTCATCAAGTTCATCACCGGGTCGGAAGCACAGACGGATCTGGCCACGAAGTGGTCGGAGATCCCGACGATCTCCTCGGTCCAGAAGTCGCCGTCGGTGAAGAAGGTCAACGCGGTCCTCGCCGTCGTCTCTGGGACGAGGCTTGTCGCGCGGCCGGCGGGTACCCCGGACTACCCGGAGGTCAGCCAGGCGCTCTACCAAAACATCAGCGCAGCGGTGGCTGGCACCGAATCCGTCAAGACGGCGATCAAGAACGCCAACACAAAGATCAACTCGGACCTCGCGAGCTCAGGACTCTGACCTGATCAGTCGGCAAGGCGGCGGGCCTGGTGGATACCGGGCCCGCCGCTTTGTCGCGCCTGGCGCCGGGTGTCCGACACCGATGCCCCGGTCATCCGTCCCGCCGTCTTCCACCGGTTGACGGCGCCGGAGGGCGACCGGCACTCTGCGAGCGCGCTCGAATGAACGCTCGCCCCCGTCGCACTCCCCTGCTCCTTGTGCCCGCATCTGCCAGGATGTGGGGGATCCCCGGTAGAAGGAGCCGAGATGGCCGTCACCAGCATCCCGCCGGTCACCGCGCCGCCAACAGGTCCCGCGCCGCCCGGGGAGCCTCTGATCGTCGGGCGGCCCGACGCGTTCCGCCGACGGCTCGCCCGTCTCGGCTGGGAGTTCACTGCACCCGCGCTCTTCGTCGTAGGGATCGTCACGATCTTCCCGATCGTCTTCTCTGTGGTCATGAGCCTGACCCACGTGACATTGTCGGTGTCGGGCTTCCACATCGGGAGCTTCACGTGGGGGAACTACTCGCTCATCCTCAAGAGCTCGACATGGCAGTACGCGCTCGGGTTCACGGTCGTCTACACGGTGATCACGGTGATCGTCGAGCTGTTCCTCGGCACGTGCATCGCCCTCGTGCTCGAGCGCCTCGTGCGCGGCCGCGGGGTCATGATGGCGCTCCTTCTCATCCCCTGGTCGCTCATCACGGTCATCTCGGCCGAACTGTGGGCCTACATCTACGATCCGAGCTTCGGCATCGCCGATCGGCTACTCCACGGCCTGGGTCTCGGTAGCCCTACGATCCTCGGCTCGAACGTCTCGGCCATCATCGCCATGATGATCGCCGACATCTGGAAGACGACCCCCTTCGTGGCGATCATCGTGCTGGCCGGGCTCATGATGATCCCCCAGGACGTCTACGAGGCCGCCGAGGTGGACGGGGCCAACAGCTGGACCACCTTCTGGAGGATCACCTTCCCGCTCCTCCGCCCGACGATCGCGCTGGCGGTCCTCTTCCGTGTCCTCCAGGCGTTCAACCTCTTCGACCTTCCCTACGTCCTCACCTCGGGCGGGCCGGGACATGCGACGACGTCGCTCGCGATCTTGGGCCACCAAGTGATGTTCACAGACTTGTCCTTCGGTCCGGGTGCGGCAATCGCCACCAGCACCGCGTTGCTCGTGGTGGTCGGATGCTTCATGTTCCTCAGGGTGTTCAGAGCGCAGGTGGGCAAGGAGGAGCTCTGATGCGGACGAAGCGCCGTTACGGCTGGCATCGCTACATCAACATCATCACGGTGGCCACGACGCTCACGGTGCTGTTCGTGGCCCTCCCGATCCTCTGGATGATCATCAGCAGCTTCAAGGGACCGTCGTCGATCAACACCAACGTGATCCTCCCCGATCCATGGAGCACCGCGAACTACCACACAGCTTTCGTGCAGTACGACTTTGGAAAGGCGATCGCGACCTCGCTGATCGTCACCATCTGCTCCACCGCCCTGGTGCTCGGGATCGGCACCCTGGCCGGCTACGGGCTCGGTCGGATGCCCATGCGCGGGAAGTTCCCGATCATGGTGGCGATGCTCATGATCTCGGTTTTCCCGTCCATCGCAGTTGTCGCGCCGCTGTTCCTCATCATGCGCACGATCGGCTGGCTGAACAGCTACCAGGCACTGATCCTGCCGTACACGGCGTTCAACCTGCCCTTCGCCATCTGGATCCTGCGCAACTACTTCCTCGGGATCCCCAAGGAGATGGAGGAGACCGGCCGCATCGACGGCGCGTCACCGCTGCGCACGGTGTGGTCGATCGTGCTGCCCCAAGCGACGCCGGGACTGTTCACCGCAGGGATCTTCTGCTTCACGGCCTGCTGGACGGAGTTTCTCTTGGCGCTCTCGTTCAACCCGACACTCCGGACGATCCCGGTCCAACTCTCCACCGTCGGGACCATCTATGAGGCGCCGTTCGGTATCATCTTCGCCGCCAGCTGCGTGGCGATGATCCCGATCGTCATCCTCGTCCTCGTCTTCCGCAAGTCGGTGGTGTCCGGACTGACCGCTGGAGCCGTCAAGGGATGACGCGGCAGTGTCGGCAGAGCCGCGCCCCGCGCCGGGTGTGCGTCCGCATGCAGCTGTCGACCGACAGCGGCTGGCACGCGGGCAAGAAGAAGCACGCGCCTCTGTCGCGTGAGGTAGTGGTCATACAGATCGAAACGAGCGTGGGAGGGGCACGTGGCTGACGTGGAGCTGGAAAAGGTCATCAAGGTGTACCCGAACGGGTTCACCGCCGTGCACGAGGTGACCCTGACCGTAGGAGACGGCGAGTTCGTGGTGCTGGTGGGTCCGTCCGGGTGCGGGAAGACGACGATCCTGCGGATGATCGCCGGCCTGGAGGACATCACCGGCGGAGTCATCAAGATCGGCGAAAAGGTGGTGAACGACCTGAACCCCAAAGAGCGCGACATCGCGATGGTGTTCCAGAACTACGCCCTGTACCCCCATATGACGGTGGCCGAGAACATCGGGTTCGCGCTCAAGCTTCGCAAGATGCCGAAGGATGAGATCCAGCGGAAGGTCAAGGAGGCGGCCCACATCCTCGGCCTGACCGAGTGGCTCGACCGCAAGCCGGCTCAGCTGTCCGGGGGCCAGCGCCAGAGGGTGGCCATGGGCCGCGCCATCGTGCGGGAGCCGTCGGTCTTCCTGATGGACGAGCCTCTGTCCAACCTCGACGCCAAGCTGAGGGTGCAGATGCGGTCCGAGGTCAGCCGCATCCAGCGCCAGCTCGGCGTGGCGACCGTGTACGTCACCCACGACCAGACCGAAGCGATGACCATGGGTGATCGAGTGGCGGTTCTCCGGGACGGCTACCTCCAGCAGTACGACAACCCACAGGTCCTGTACGACAATCCGGACAACGTGTTCGTCGCGGCGTTCATCGGCTCCCCGTCGATGAACCTCTACGAGGCGACACTTGAGCCGGGTGCCACCGCCGTGCGCATCGGCTCCCAGACGGTCCAACTCACCGAGCAGGTGCGCATCGCCCGCCCGGCGCTCATGAGGTACGCCGGGCGCAAGGTCGTGGTAGGCCTTCGACCAGAGCACCTGCCGGCGTCGACCAACGGTGACGGGCCGGAGCTGAAGGGAAACGTGGACCTCGTCGAGGCGCTCGGCAGCGAGCTCCTCGTGCACTTCACCATCGACGCCGAGCGGGTCATCGCAGAGGGCGCCCACGAGGAGGACGCCGAGGACCTGCTGAAGAGCGGAGAGGGCGTCGCCAGGGTGGACCCACGGGCATCGATCAAGCCCGGCACGACGGCGACCTTCTCCGTCGACGTCGAGCGGATGCAGTTCTTCGACCCCGACTCAGACGCCGCGATCAGGGGGTGACCCGGGACGCCCTCGAGCCTCGACTCGTCCCATGACGCAGCTCCTCCTCGGAGCGGCACCGAGCTCCTCACGGTCGGCCACGGCACCTTGGAGAGCGAGCAGCTCGCGAAGCTCCTGACCGGTGCAGGGATCGTGGCGCTGGTCGACGTGCGTACCTTCCCCGCCAGCCGGCGCCACCCACAATTCGGCCGCGAGGAGCTCGCACGGTGGCTCCCCGCATCCGGCGTCGAGTACCGGTGGGAACCCAGGCTCGGCGGCTTCCGGCGGACCTCATCGAGCTCCCCGAACGTCACGCTCCGCAACATGTCGTTCCGCGGGTACGCCGACCACATGGCCACAGCCGAGTTCGGGCGTGCGCTTCGCGACGTCGTTGCGCTCGCGCAGGAGCGGCGCACCACCGTCATGTGCTCGGAGACCCTTTGGTGGCGGTGCCACCGGCGCCTCCTCGCAGATGCGGCGATCCTCCTCCTCGGGAGCTCCGTCCGCCACCTCGGGCACGACGGCCGGCTCAGCGAGCACCGCCTCACCGAGGGGGTGCGTCGCCTCGGCGACCAGCTCGTCTACGACGATGGGCAGCCGAGGCTCAGCGACGAGTGGACGACGAACGACGACCGGGGAACGGGCCCGTAACT
>JASHYA010000234.1 GCA_030043315.1 Acidimicrobiales bacterium | reverse complement strand
CGGCCCCGTCGTTCCCGGGCAATTTGACGTGAGTCAACGAATCAGTCGATCAGTGTGTGGATCCGGATCCCGAAGACGTCCCTCGCATCCCTGCGGAGTGAGTCGACCAGTGGTTCCCCACGCTGGGCCCCCTCGTGGAGCTCCTGCGGCGACACCTCGACGATGTGGCACCGATTGCCCGTCCAGTGCTCGACGTGCTGAGCGATGCGCAGGCGGACATCGCTCCACCCTTCGGTCTCGACGTCGATGCGCTCGGGTCGGACCACCAAGATGTCGACGTCGGACTCGGCGTCGCCATCGCCGAGGGCGAACGACCCGAACAGCGCGACCGAGCTCGGGGCCGGTCGGAGTGTGTGTGCCAGTTCGCGCAGACGCCCCTCCAGTGCGCGCGTCGCCCCAGCGATGCCGACAACTGCGGGCGCCAGCAGGTGCTCCCGGTTCAGGCGGTACAGCACCGCGTTGCCGACGCGTTCGGCCTCGACGAGCCCGCTTGCGGCCAGGCGTCGCAACACGTCCCGGACCTGTGCGTGCGACCGTCCGGCCAGGCGATCGATCGTCGCTCCGGTGAGACGCTGCTGGGTGGCAACCAGCACGCCGAGGACGTCTGCTTTGACGGGGGAGGCGATCGTCCGGAGTGGGTTCTGCGGGTCCACTGTCCCCCCTGGTGCTGCAGGCGGTCGGTATACCGACAGAGTAGTCGGAAACCCGACTATAGAGTCGGCAAACCGACACCCCCGCTCACAAGGACTCCAGGTCACCGTCTTCTCAGGTCTCTCTACCGATGCGGGTATGCTGGCATACCATGAAGCGAACCACGGTAAAACTGCCAGACGACCTCGATGCTCGGCTGCGCCATGAGGCGGAGCGACGCGCCACTACCGTCTCGGATTTGACCAGAGAGGCCATAGAGGAACACCTCGGAGCGCCCCGAGGACGACGTCGCTTGATCGCTGCGGGGGTCGGGCGGAGCGGAACGCCGGACATCTCGGAGCGGATCGAAGAGATCCTGCGAGCCGAGGTGAGGCGATAGCGCTTCTGGTCGACGCCGGCCCGCTCTATGCCTACGTCGACGCCGACGACCGTCACCATGACGAATGCCTCCGTTTACTGGAGGATCACCCAGGCCCGCTCGTCGTGCCCGTACTCGTCATCACTGAGATCGCCTACTTGCTCGAATCCCGGCTCGGTACGGACGCTGAGGTTCGCTTCCTCGGCGACTTCGCGGCCGGCAATCTTTTCGCTGAACCGGTAGCTGCCGCGGACTGGCTGCGCATCGCGGAGCTCGTCGCTACCTACCGGGACCTTCCGCTCGGCACCGTGGACGCGTCGGTCGTCGCTGTCGCTGAGCGTCGGAATGTCACGTCGCTGGCTACCCTCGACCGACGACACTTCTCAGTGGTGCGACCCTTGCATGCCCCAGCCTTCGACATCTTGCCCTGACTATGCCCGGCACCCCAATGAGACGCGAGCGGCAGTCAGCGCCGGCATCACCAAACGCCGGCATGGTGACTTCGGTTGGGAGGCGTGTCGGTCCCAACGTCCACTGGGAACATTCGAATCTCGGCCATCAGCTTCATGAAGGCGTGAACCGCAACACATCGACAGATCGCTGCGCTGGCCAGCTAGGACTGATGAAGACGTCCATCGCCTTGCCGTCCGCCTTCATCGCCCACGCGCTCCCGTAAGTCGCCTTCACGAGTTCGCTCTTGGACGCGCCCAGGGGAGCGAACCAGATCCCCAATTTCGTTCTGGAGGGGTAGTTGCTCGTGGAGTCCTGAGCCAACCAAAATCCGAGCTCATTGACCCCGATGATCGGACGGCTGATCGGGGGCATTCGGGTTCGTTGGAGGATCTCGCCAGAACCCGTGGAGACTCGGATGACCTCCGGCCCGCGTTCGGTCTTGTAGTCGAAGATCCACAGTGAGCCGCCCTCCTCGTCGAACGATGGTCGCGCGCCACCCGAGTAATCGCCGTACTCCATGAGGTTCGGCCCGACTTCGACAACATTGCCCACATGCTTCACGAATCGCAGTTCGTCGGACAGAGAACCGTCCTGCGACTCCGGCCATTTGTCGCCGATCGGCGACGACAGGATCTCAAAGGAGCCACGTGGTGGCACCGAAAGCCCGACAGCTCCGTATGGCGAGCACCGAAACGTCTTGGCCTGGGCCACGGTGATCGACGTGCGGTTGGACGGCCAGCCGCAGCGCACGATGTGGTACGCCTCTCCTGGATAGCCCTGTCCGATATGCGCCGCTCGTGAGCCAGGGACCGTCGCCCACGACGTCGGACTGGTCTCGACGGTGAAATGGACAGAAGAGGGGTTACCGCCTTGATACTGGGCGCCCGCGTGGCCCGGCACCGAAGCGGCCAGAGCGGCGGATGCGACCACCGGGAACGCGAGCAAATACACGGTACGCCCAAATTGCACCCACCGATTATTGCTTTGCGGGGATCCATCGGCGCACCGATCTGACCCTGTCCGACCTCGCCCGATGGCTCAACCCCATCGTCCGCGGGTGGATGAACTTCTACGGCCGATTCGATCATCCGCCATGCAGCCGCTCCTGGCGTTGGGGGACCCTTGCACGCGCAGCGCCACGGCAAGAACCTCGATGTGCCGAAGTCAGTCCCACTCTCGCGCGAAGTTACGCGTACCGGCGGCGGAGCCACCAGTAGGTGAGACCGCACAGCGCCAGTGCAGCCGCGAGGAAGATCCCCGTCTCGGCCCACTGGAACGGCCAGAAGCGACTCGCCGGCTGATAAGTGAGGACCGTGTGGAACGTCGCAGAGAGCCTGGTAACGCACGCCTGGAGCTGTGCTGTTGACGGCGCCGGTGGGCTGCCGCCAGCTGCCATCTGTTTTGCCACCGGGCCAAGGACGGGACATGCGTGGATCAGGTACTGGCTCGTGGGCGACCGCCCCGCCTTGTCAACCACCACAGTCGAGTACACCCACCCGTTCGGGACGTTCACTCCGGTGGCGGAGAGTGCGACGTCGCCAGCCCCCGGAGCTTGGGAGGCATTACCGCCAAGAGCCATGAGGTTCCCGTGAGCCCCTCCGATGAGGAAACCGGCACCACCGTTGGCAGAGAGCGGGAGTGACTTGCGCACGGGCGAGGCGAGGTTCGGGCGAACCCAATAGGTAACCATGAGGCGGGCGGCAGCGAACCCACCGCCCGTGACGGCCATCGCCGCGATCGTCCGGCGCAGAAGCACGCCCGCCGTCGCCCCGAGTGCGAAGGCGAACGCTGCGTAGCCGATCGGCACGATGCCGTTGAAGCCGAAGTTCGCGACGCCGAAGCGGTCCTGGTTCACTGCGTTGAGCGGGCTCGCCCACCAGTTGGCCATCCAGGTGAGCAGTCCGCCGATCGCCATGGCGGCGATCCCGACGAGCCCGAGCTTCACCGTCAGCCAGTGCCTTCTGGTGACGCTCTGGGTCCACGCAAGGCGGAAGGTGCCGGTCTCGAGCTCCCGAGCGATGAGCGGGGCGCCGAAGAACAGCCCGACGAGGGCGGGTGCGATGGCCACGATGAACGGCAGGGCGCTCTGGAGCGACTTGTCGACGTTGAGCACTGCGTTTACGCACGTCGCTGTGGGCCCGCGGTTCGCATGGCACGTTGCGACGCTCTCGTCGTAGACGTGTGCCAGATGCGGACCGGTGACCGCGAGCACGATCGCGAACGC
>JASHYA010000233.1 GCA_030043315.1 Acidimicrobiales bacterium | reverse complement strand
CGCCGTCTCGCCCGGCGTCGGGTTCGGCCCCGGCGGGGACGGCCACGTCCGGTTCGCCCTGATCGAGAACGAGAAGCGAACCCAGCAGGCGGTCCGCAACCTTCGCCGTGCGCTCACCAAGCTCGGGTGAGCGCAACTCCTCACGCGAACGGCACCGCGATCATCGCGATCGGGAGCGCTCTCCCCGGCAGGCGGCTGGCCAGGCAGGGAGCCGCACCGTTCCGAAGCGCCGGGCGGTTGAGAGCTCGCCGGGCGAGCACGAACGGTCCGTGACGGCTGGTACCCAATGGTCGCGGGGCTGGCACCGCCGGGCTGACGGGATGCACCGGTGCCAAGAGGTCCTTCCCGATGCGTGGTCGACGAGCCGGTGCGGCCTCACCCAAGCAGAGGGTCACCGGGCTCGTAGAGAGTCAGGAGGCAAGGGGCGGCCAAGGGAAATGTCAAGCCTCAGGGAACACTCCCAGTGGAAAGGTCAACCCCCAAGGCCAAGGTCATCCCCAAGGTCGAGCGCGCCGGCCATGACCGTGGCGACGACCTTGGCCACAGCTCCTTCGGTCGGCGTTGCGCCTTCTCGATCCGTGAACAACAGGTGCGCGGCACCGATCAGCGTGGGAGCGATGGTGGCGATGTCGGCGTCCACGGCGATGCGGCCGAGGTCCCGCTCGGCGACGAGGTAGCCGGCGATCATCGCCGTCCCTTCCTCGAGGAGCGGGAGGCGGGCGGCGCCCATCTCGCGCAACCTGGCGCGCAGGCCGTCCCGCGAGATCACGAGGCCGACGATCGCGACCGCGACGGGGCCGAACAACTGCACGAGCGCGGCGGTGAGGTTGGCGACCACGCTGCCCGACCCTGCGGTGGCCCGCAGGGTCTCGGCCACGCCGTCCAGTCGGGCGACCTCCTCGCCGACCAGCTCGGCCAGGAAGTCGTCGAGGTCGGCGAAGTGCCGGTGCAGGACTCCCTTGGCGACGCCCGCCTCGGCGGTGACGGCCCTGCTCGTGAGCGCGCCCGGTCCGTCCCGGAGCAGGACCTGCCGGGCGGCCTCGAACAGCCGCTCGCGGGCATCGTGGAGGACGACTCCCGTCGGCACCGCTGGCTGCTCTCCTCCGTCATGGGTCGGTCATCGGGTCGGCCGGTCACCGAGTGGGCATGCGCCCACCTAGAGTGGGCGCATGCCCACTCTACCAAGGGACGCGTTCGGGGCCGATCCGCATCGGGCGAGGCAGCTGGCGGAGGCGTTCGGAGGCGATCCGGCCCGTTACGACCGCACCCGTCCCCGCTACCCCCAGTCACTGGTGGACCGCATCGTTGCGGCCAGCCCGGGCAGGGACGTGCTCGACGTCGGGATCGGCACCGGGATCTCCGCGAGAGCGTTCGAGTCGGCCGGTTGCCGGGTGCTCGGGGTCGACCCCGACCGGCGGATGGCGGACTACGCCCGCCGGCGTGGGTTCGACGTCGAGGTGTCGACCTTCGAGGAGTGGGACCCGGCCGCGCGCACCTTCGACGCCGTCGTCGCCGGGCAGACCTGGCACTGGGTCGACCCGGTGGCCGGAGCAGTGAAGGCGGCACAGGTGCTCCGGTCCGGTGGACGCCTGGCCGTGTTCTGGAACGCGATCGAGCTCCCACCTCACGTCCGCGACGCCTTCGCCCACGCCTTCCGCCGGGCGGTTCCGGACGCATCCTCCCCCGGCGAGAGATCCGGCGGGTTGACGGGGTACGCCTCGTTCTTCGCCGACGCGGCAGAGGGGATCCGGGGAACGGGCGCCTTCGGTGAACCTGAGCGGTGGGAGGTCGACTGGGAGCGGTCCTACACCCGCGGCGAGTGGCTGGACGTCATGCCGACGGCAGGAGGGTTCAACCGGCTGGAGCCGGCAGAGCTCGACGCGCTCCTTGGCCACGTCGGAGCCGCCATCGACGCGATCGGCGGGAGCTTCACGGCGAAGTACGCCGCAGTCGCCGTCACCGCTGCTCGAAGGAACCTGGCCTGACCGATCCCGGCGGGGCCGTTGACCGGCTCTGCGCCGCAGTACTAGTATTCTAGTACCATGCCGGACAGTCCGCCGGGGAAGCAGCAGTTCAACGTCTACCTCCCGGTCGAGCTCATCCGGAGCGTGAAGCACCACGCGGTCGACTCCGAGCAGTCGCTCTCGGCGATCGTCGAGGCGGCCCTCTCGGAGTACCTGGGCCGCGTGCAGCGTCGAACAGAGGAGCGAACCCGTGGCCACTGAGGGCATCGAGGGCCTCCAAATCGAGACCCGCAACTACGGCGCCACGGCGGCGTTCTGGGCGTCGCTCGGATTCGAGAGCAGCTTCGAGACGGACCACGGCTCGGGCCAGTGGGTGCATCCCGCCGGCGGTCCGTACGTGTTCATCCGCGAGCAGCACGACGCCGAGCTCGAGATTCGTCCGGTTCTGCGCGTCGCCGATTCGTCGGCGTTCGCTCCGTCGCGCAAGCCCGATTACGCCCAGCCGTTCACGCCGCAGCACTGGGGGGTGGTCGAGGCGCTCGTCCGGGATCCCGACGGCCGGCACGTCAGCCTCGAGGCACCGCCACCCGACGGCGCGGAGGCCCCCGACGTCGACGACCCCCGATCGGACGACGAGCGATGAGCGTGAGCTTGAACCACACGATCGTGTGGTGCCACGACAAGCAGCGGTCGGCACGCTACCTGACCGAGATGCTGGGTCTGCAACCGCCCAAGCCGTGGGGGCCGTTCATGGTGGTCGAGATGGGCAACGGCGTGTCCCTCGACTTTCACGACTTCTACGACCCGGGCGGCGAGATCGCTTCCCAGCACTATGCCTTCTTGGTGTCAGAGGCGGAGTTCAGTGACATCTTCGGACGCCTCCGAGAGAGCGGCCAGGACTACTGGGCCGATCCCGGGCTCAGCCGCCCAGGGGAGATCAACCGCAACGACGGCGGCCGGGGCGCGTACTTCAAGGATCCCGACGGGCACCTGCTCGAGATCATCACCCGGCCGTACGGCTCCGACGCGTAAGCGACCGGCACTACGACTCTCCAATTTGACTCGGTTCGGCGGTGGGGCAGAATGCCGCAATGCGCAAGATCGCCACCGAAGAGGCCTTTTCGATCCCAGAGATCGCCGACGCGCTCGAGGAAGTTGCCGCCACTCCGAGCCTGGACAGCGACTACTGGCTCGTCGATGCCATCTACGGGGCGGAGTCGAAGAGCCCGCTTCGCTCGAAGCTGCTCGACCTCGAGGACGAGCGACTCGCCGAGATGGACGCCAACGGGGTGAGCATGCACCTCCTGTCGCTCACGGCACCGGGGGTCCAGATGTTCGACGCCGACACCGCCTGCGGCTTGGCCGAGCTCGCGAACGACCGGCTCGCCGAGGTGGTGCGCAGGCATCCCGACCGTTTCGCGGGACTTGCGACCTTTGCGCCGCATGCGCCACGCCGAGCGGCCGAGGAGATGGCACGGGCCATCGAGTCGCTGCACCTCAACGGGTTCATCGTGAACTCGCACACGAACAACGAGTACCTCGACAACCGGAAGTACTGGCCCATCCTGGAGGCAGCAGAGGACCTCGACCGCTGCGTGTACATCCACCCTCGGGGCCCGTCGGCCGGGCTCGTCGGACCGTTCCGGGACTACGGGCTTGCCGGGGCCACCTGGGGCTACGGGATAGAGGTGAGCACCCATGCGCTCCGCTTGATCCTGAGCGGTGTGCTCGACCGTTTCCCTCGCCTCCAGTTGTGCATCGGGCACATGGGTGAGGCCATCCCCTTCTGGCTCTGGCGGATCGACAACCGCTGGCGGATGTCGACGGTGCCGCAGCGGGGGAAGCCGCTCGAGCTGACCCCGAGCGAGTACTTCAAGAGGAACTTCGTCATCACCACGAGCGGCCAGGAAAACCCACTCGCCCTCGACTACTCGATCAAGACCCTCGGGATCGACAACGTCCTCTGGGCCATCGACCACCCGTACCAGCCCACCGCGCCGGCCGTCTCGTTCATGGACAACGCCCCGGTGACGGAAGAGGAACGGGAAAAGCTGTACCACCTCAACGCCGAGCGGGTCTTTCACATCATCTGACGGTCGGCGTCCACTAGGACACCATCCCTTCGGCCTGCAGCGCCCCTTCGCCGTCGGGCACCCGGACATTGCGCATCGTCGGGGCGGCGTCGAGGTCCGGCACCCGGAACGAGAGTGCCGCCCCCATCAAGGCAACAAGCGCATTGGCGGCGTACACCCAGTGGAAGGCGGTCACCGGTGGCCGGCCGTGCACCACGTCGCCACCGCCGAGGGCGAGGACGGCCGTGAGGAACGCCACGCCCATCGACATCGAGACTCGCTGAAAGGTGTTGAAGATCGCCGAGGCGTGCCCGGTGGACGATGCGGAGATCTGGGCGAACGCCGCCGTCTGGCTGGAGAGGATGATGAACGACACCGAGAACCCGAGCAGGGCGCAAAGCCCCCGCACGAGCCAGAGGCTCGTCGTCGTCCCCGCCGTCGCGAGCAGTCCGTTCGCCACCGCCAAGCTGATGAAACCCGTGAGGATGAGCCGACGCGGGCCGACGCGCGGGAAGAGCCGTGCGACGAAGCCGGTCATGATGCCGATGGCGACCGCCTCGGGGAACGTGGTGAGTCCCGAGGCCATCGCCGAGAAGCCGCGTGCTTCCTGGACGTAGAACGCGGTGAAGATGAGCGAGCCGAAGAAGGCCCACATGCCGAGCATGTTGGCGACGCTGCACCAACGAAACAGCCTGTTCGCAAGGAGGCGCAGGTCGAGAAGGGGTTGGGGCCGACCGAGCTCGACGCGGACGAAGAGCGCGAGGGCGGTGAGGCCGGTGAGCCCGGTGCAGAGGACCCCGGCCGACGCCCAGCCTGCGGTCGGGCCCGACCCCACGGCGTAGAGGAGGAGGCCGAGGCCGAGGACGCCCGAAGCGGCACCGATGAAGTCGAAGCTTCCGCCATGCGGCTCCCGGTGCTCGGCGAGCACGAGGAGTCCGCCGACGATCACCGCGGCACCGATCGGGAGGTTGATCGTGAAGATCCACCGCCACGAAGCCCAGGTCACGAGCGCCCCACCGATGAGGGGAGCCGTCGCCGGCGCCAGGACCATGACGCGGGTGATGAGCCTGGTCGCCTGCACGCGACGCTCTTGTGGGAAGGCGCGGAAGACGATCGCCATCCCGACCGGCACCATCATCCCGGCACCGGCGCCCTGCAGCACCCTCATGACGATGAGCTCGGTCAGATTGACCGAGGCGGCGCACAGCCCGGAGGCGAGGGTGAACACGGCGACGGCGACGAGGAAGACCCTTTTCGTCCCGATCCGGTCACCGAGCCAACCGGACGCGGGCACGCAGACGGCAAGGCTCATCATGTACGCGGTGACCACCCACTGCACGCTCGAGTCGGTGACGTGGAAGTCCCGCGAGAGCGACGTGAGCGCCACGTTGACGATCTGGGTGTCCATCACGCTGGCGAACATCGCCACCGCGTAGACCACCGCTATGGCATGGGCGTGCGCCCGCAGGCGCTCGAGCGTGGTCGCCACGGCCACCCATTCTTGCGTGCGCCGCGACGTCCGCCGCTTGAAACTCGTGACCTCCGTCGGGTAATCCCTTGGGGATGCATTCCCGTGTGCGCCCGGCTGCCGGCAGGAGCCAGCGCAGGCCGGTCGCACCGCGATGACCCGTCGGCCTCCCGAGCTGCGCTGCCGGATCGACCACACCGCAGCCGGCGACGGGGGAGGTGTGGAGCTCCGTCGGCTCGTCGGGCGACTCGAAGCGTGGCGGGCTTCGGAGGTGGCCGACGTGCTCGACGAAGCCGAGGGGGCGGCGGGCCGCGGCCGCTACGTCTGCGGCTACGTGGCTTATGACGCCGCGCCCGCGTTCGACGCCGCGTTCCGGATCCCGTCGCCGAACTGTCGCGC
>JASHYA010000232.1 GCA_030043315.1 Acidimicrobiales bacterium | reverse complement strand
GTTCGAAGACTGCGTCACAGGACGCCGCGCGCACCAGGAGCTCCCGGTTCTCGGGCTTGAGCAGGCCGACGACCACCATCCGGTCGAGCTGCGCGACGAGCGGGTCCCAGAACCCGTCCACGTCGAGAAGCACGATCGGCTTGCGGTGGAGGCCGAGCTGCGACCACGTCGCGATCTCCGCCAGCTCCTCGAGCGTGCCGAGGCCGCCGGGGAGCGAGACGAACGCGTCGGAGAGGTCGTACATGCGCTGCTTGCGCTCGTGCATCGACCTCACCTCGTGCAGCGTCGTGAGCCCGGTATGGGCGAGCTCTCGACGGAAGAGCCCGACGGGGATCACCCCCGTCACCTTTCCCCCACCTTCCAGGCATGCGTCGGCGACGACGCGCATCAGGCCGACGCCGCCGCCGCCGTACACGAGCTCGACGCCGCGGCTCGCGATCGCCGAGCCGAGCGTACGGGCCGTGTCCGCGAAGCGATGGTCGGTCGGGAGCGAAGACCCGCAGAAGACGCACAGGGTGCGGAGCACCGCCACGGACCGGGACCCTAACCGCATGGCCGGACCGGGCCCTGACATGGCAGGTGGCGGGGACGATGGCGGCCGGGTTCCGACGGCCCGCTCCCGGAGCGGCACCGGAACTTCGCGACCGGCTCACCGGCGTGGGCAGGGGCGATTGCTTCTGGGACGACCAGTCAGCAGACGGAAGAGACGGACGCCCAGGGAGATCCGTCGCCGCTTGACGGTCGCGCGGGGCCAATCGTAGCGTTGCCGCCACTAAAGTTTCTGATGGGTTCGCGCGACGTCGGGCCCGCGTGGACGGGGGGGTCGACCAGATGTTCGCAAGGAATTCCGACCATCAGAGGAGACCTCGGCGGGCGCGCCCTGGCTCCCTCGCTTCCGTCTCTCGCAAATCGCGCAGATGGCGCAATTGGGGAGCAGCTTCCGCGGGTGCCGCACTTCTCTTCGGCGTCGTTGGAGCCGCGCTGGGCGCGGGTCTCACGACCGGCTCGGCCGCCGCGAGCTCCAAAGCCAAATCGGGCGGCATCGCGAGCTACTCGCTGCCGGTGGGCGAGATCTTCACATGGATCCTGCCGCTCGAGAACGAGACCGCCTACGAGGACTGGGACTCGAACATCGAGGGGAGCATGTGGCTCCCCCTCTACTTCGCGGGCACAGGCTCCAAGACGGGGATCGACAACAAGCTGTCGATCGGGAACCCGCCCGTCTACTCGGACGGCAACACCACCGTGACGGTGTCGCTCAAGTCGTCGTTCACCTGGTCGACAGGCGCGAAGGTCACGTCCGCCGACGTCAAGTTCTTTTTCGAGCTGATCGAGGCCGGGAAGCACAAGCTTGGCAACTACCTGCCGGGTCTGCTCCCGGACGACGTCAAGAGCATCACGTACCCGAACTCGTCCACCTTCGTCCTGCACCTGATCCACGCGTACAACCCGACGTGGTTCACGGGGAACCAGCTGACCTGGATCTATCCGTTGCCCGCGCAGTCATGGGATCGCACGTGCGCGACGTGTCCCGTGGGTTCCGCCGCGTCGACGCCCGCAGGTGCGAAGCAGGTCTTCACATTCCTCTTCTCGCAGTCGTCCAAGCGCGGCACCTACAGCTCCAACCCCATATGGAAGATCGTGGACGGGCCATGGGTGGTGAGCTCTTACGACCAGGTGACGCACACGGCGTCGTTCCTCGCGAACAAGCACTACACGGGACCGACAAAGCCGCGGCTCGCCGGCTACAAGGTCTACAGCTACACAACAGAGACGGCGGAGCTCGACGCACTGCGGTCCGGCGTGATCACGTTCGGGTACCTCCCGACGAGCAGTCTCCACGAGGCCTCGTACTTCAAGAGCCACGGGTACGTCGTCAAAGCCTGGCCCGTCTTCTACAACGAGGTGGTCGAGCTCGGCTACACCTCCAAGACATGGGGCGCGCTCGTGAAGCAGCTCTACATTCGCAAGGCCTTGCAGCACCTCATCACAGAGGACCTGTACATCAAGCGCACGATGGGTGGCTACGGGATCCCCGACTACGGTCCGGTGGCCGACTACCCGGGGTCGAGCTATGTGAGCTCTGGGATCCGGAAGGACCCCGATCCCTACGACCCGAAGGCGTCGGTGAAGCTGCTCACCTCCCACGGCTGGGCGAAGGGCTCGGACGGGATCGACGTATGCAAGCGGTCGGGCACCGGGAGCTCGGACTGCGGGGCCGGGATCAAGAAGGGACAGAAGCTGAGCCTGTCCTTCATGTACGCGACCGGCACAACATCGTTCTTCCAGGAGGTGTCGGCGTTCCAGGCGGCGGCGAGGACGGTGGGAATCGACATCACCCTCAACGGCCAGACCGAGACAACGATGTTCTCGATCGGCGGTGTCTGCCCCACAACACCGCCGTGCAAGTACGGCCTTCTCGCGTACGCGGGTTTCATGTGGGACTACGGGCAGTACCAGCTCGTCCCGAGCGGCACAAACGAGTGGGGCAAGGGCAACTTCTGGGGCGGCGGCTACTACACAGCGAAAGCCCAGCAACTGATCACAGCGGCCGAGACGACGGGTGGCGTGAAGAGTCTCTACGCCGTCGAGAACTACCTCTCGAAGGACCTGGCGTCCCTGTGGTGGCCGCTCGGCGACTACGAGGTCGTCGTGGCGAAGAAGGGGCTCTCGGGCTGGCAGCACCTGAACCCCTACGCCAACTTCGACCCGCAGACGTGGTACTTCACGAGCTCGGCCCACTAGCCCTTCGGGACGAGCTGAGGGTCGAGCACGCCGCCTGGCCGCGTGAGAGAGTGTCGCCGGTGACCGGGTCGGAGCCGCAGTGCTGAGCTACGTCCTGCGTCGCCTCGGCCAGGCGGTCATCGTCCTGGTCATCGTCTCGATCATCGTCTTCGGGCTCCTGCACGTCCTGCCCGGGGGTCTCGTCCGTGCCCAGCTCGGCCCGAGGGCCAGCCGTTACGCGGTCCACCAGCTGACGAGGCAGGAGGGTCTCACAAAGCCGGTGGTGGTCCAGTACGCCATCTGGTTCTGGCACCTGCTCCACGGGACACTCGGCCACTCCTACTCCCAGGACACCCCGGTCGCCTCACTGCTCACGCAGTACTTCGTGCGCACACTCGTCCTGGCGGGGACGGCCCTCCTGCTCACGATCATCCTGGCGATTCCGCTCGGGACCCTCCAGGGGGCGCGGCGGAACAAGACCGCGGACTACACCATCTCGGGCTCGCTCCTGACCGTCTACTCGATGCCCACATTCCTGCTCGGCGTGATCCTCATTTACTTCCTGAGCATCACGTTCCGCGTCCTCCCCACAACCGCGACAAACTTCGGCCAGAACTTCGGGACCGACGTGCGCGTGCTCATCCTGCCGATCCTCACCCTCAGTCTCGGGAACATCGCGTTCTTCAGCCGGTACGTGCGGAGCTCCGTCATCGACAACCTCGGCGAGGACTACGTGCGAACCGCCCGCGCGAAGGGGGTAGGCCACCGGCGGATCGTCGTCCGCCACGTCCTTCGGAACTCGCTCCTGCCGTTCGTCTCCGTCGTGGGCATCAGCCTCCCCACAATCATCAGTGGCGCCCTCATCGTGGAGGTGCTCTTCAACTATCCCGGCATGGGAACGCTCTACTGGCACTCACAGCAGAGCCGGACATACCCGGTGCTCCTCGGCATCATCCTGCTTCTCACGCTCACGGTTGTCATCGGGAACCTGCTCGCCGACTTGACCTACGCCGCGCTCGACCCCAGGATCCGCTATGTCTGACGCGAGCCAGAACATGGAGACGTCGGCCGGCCCTGCGGGCGCGGGCGCACAGACGCTGCCGGTCTCCACGGTCGCCGACGCGCGGCTCTCCGGTGCCGGTGCCCATCCCGAGGTCCTTCGCCCGGCGGGCCGGTGGACTCGCCTCCCTCAACTCAAAAGCCGCTTCCGGGTGTGGCGTCAGGACTTCTCGGTCTTCGCGAACAACCGCCTGGCCTTGGTGGGCCTCGTCTTCCTGATCCTCGTCGTGCTCTTCTGCTTCGCCGGACCGATCTTCTACAAGAGCAACCAGGTCTCCGCGACACTGCTGAACGCAAATCTGGCGCCCTCGTCCCAATTCCCTCTCGGGACCGACCCCGAGGGCTACGACATGCTCGGGCGTCTCATGGTCGGCGGACAGAGCACGCTCGAGGTCGGGTTCTTCGTCGCGCTGGTGTCGACGGCCTTCGGTGCGATGTGGGGCGCGCTCGCCGGCTACCTCGGCGGTGTCGCCGACTCGATCCTGATGCGGATCGTGGACACGATGCTCTCGATCCCGTTCCTCTTCTTCGCGGTGCTGATCGCGACGCTGCTGCAGCCGACGCTTCCGCTGATCATCCTGGCGATCACGGTGGTCAGCTGGCCCTCGACCGCCCGCATCGTGCGGAGCGAGACCCTCTCGATCAAGACGCGCGACTACGTGACGGCGGCGACCGGCTTCGGGAGCTGGCACCTCCGCCTCGTCGGCCGCCACGTACTCCCGAATTCCATCGGCTCGATCATCGTGAACGCGACGCTCAAGGTCGCCACAGCGATCCTCCTCTTCGCCGCACTCAGCTTCCTCGGCCTTGAAGTGCCGCCCCCCGCGACGAGCTGGGGCCGGATGGTGACCCTCGGGATCACGCACCTGAACACAGGGTATTGGTGGCAGCTGTGGCTACCGGCCGCGGCGATCGTCCTCACGGTGATGGCGGTCAGCATCATCGGCGACGGCCTCTACGACGTCGTCGTGAAGCGACAGGCCGCCGAAGCAGTGGTTGCCGGTCCGCAAGGACCCTGACGGGCGG
>JASHYA010000231.1 GCA_030043315.1 Acidimicrobiales bacterium | reverse complement strand
CCAGACACCTGCCGCGACGGCTGCCGCCGAGCTCGCACAGGCGTTCCCGCCCCCCGGCACCTGTCCGGGCACCGCGGGGAACCGGCCGGTCGTCCTCGCGACCGACGCACGATTCGACGACGCGCTCTCGGCGTCGTACCTCGCAAAGAGCCTCGCCACCGGCGTCCTCCTCACCGGGACGACCGCCCTTCCCCAGGCGACGGTCGACGCCCTCCGCACCGAGGGCATCACCCACGTCGTGGTCGTGGGCGGTCCGCTCGCGGTCTCGACAGCGGTGGTGCAGGCGATCAAAGCCCTGCCCGCCTACACCTGCGGGGGCACGGCGACCACCGGGGCGCACCTGAGCGTCTCGCGAATCTCTGCGGCGACAGCCGAGGGCACCGCCGCACAGGTCGCGATATCCGTCGGCCCGGGCTTCGTCGGCGCGGTCGACCTCTCTTCTTCCTACGGGACACTGAACTCGACAGGGGGTAGCGGGCGCTACAACACGACCGCGGGGAAGAGCTCGTCTGCGCCTGCGCACACCGGTGGCCTGAAGACCGCGATCCTGGCTACGGCTGCGACGTTCCCGGACGCCGAGTCCGCGTCGGTGCTCGCCTACGCACAGGACCTGCCGATCCTGCTCACGACACCTTCCAGCCTTTCTCCCGAGGCGGCCTCGGCGATCAGCTCGCTCGGGATCTCCCAGGTCGTCCTCATGGGCGGACCCCTCGCCGTCTCGACAGCCGTGGTCTCGACGCTCGAGTCGAGAGGGGTCTCGGTCCTCCGGGTCGCCGGTCACGACGCGACGACAACGGCCGTCCAGCTCGCAGACGTCGAGGCCGGCTCGAGCACGGCGCACCTGGGCTTCGGATGGACCCCGTCGGGGCTCTTCGTCGCCCGTGGCAACGGCTTCAGCGACGGGTTGGCTGGCGCGCCCCTGGCGGCACGCTCGACGGGGGGTCCCGAGCCGCTCGTGCTGACCGAGAGCCCGACCGACGCAGGCACGTACCTCACCGACTTCCTTGGCACCGTCGGGCACACCGGCATCGACCAGAACGGCATCCCGATCACGACGCTCACGGTCCTCGGCGGTCCGCTCGCCCTGACCACAACGGTCGTGCAGGACCTCGAGACCGACCTCGGCGAGGGGTGACCCTCAGTCGATCACGTCGGTCAAGGCAGGCTATGCGGGGCTCGGGCCGTCCCCGTCGTGGGTGCCGCCCTGGCGCTCTTCCTCGGCTGCGGCGATCTGGACGTAGGCGAGCCTGATCTGGGCCAGCGCGTCGCGCAACGAGGGGTGCGCCTCACCCAGCCGCTCACCCAGGGTGTCGACGATCGAGCCGAGCGCGTCGATGGCGAGCCGCGCGTTGTGGAGGCTCGGCGGCGAGCTGGAGAGATAGACCGCGGCGAGCTCGAAGAGCCCGTAGCAGTGGTTGGCGACGACCACCTCGGCGGGGGTGTCTGCGAGCTCCTGGCGGAGGCGGAAGGCGGCGGCGTCGCCGGTCTCCCCGGCGTCGTCCCCGCCGTCCCCGCCGGCCTGGGCTTCCCGGGAGCCCCCCGCGCCCCGGGCGGTGTCCGCCGTCGGGGTGCCCCCGGACGGCTCGTCACGGACAGGATGCTCACCCGAAGGGGTCCACAGGCTCATGCTGGTAGCCTATGGACCCGAGGAAGCGGGGCTCTTCGCTGAGGGGTCTCCACCCGGCCACCTGGGGTGCGCCGGGTCGACGTGGCATTGCCCGGTCGGGTGTGGCTCCGCTTGCCAGACGATGGTCGCGGACGGACCGCCGACCCAACAGAGAGGACGATGCCGAATAGTCACCGCCACCGCACCTGAGCACCGGATCAACGACCGCATCCGGGCACGCGAGGTCCGCCTCGTGGACCCGGACGGGCAACAGCTCGGGATCAAGCCCTTGCCCGAAGCGCTCAACATCGCGAGGGGACTCGACATGGATCTCGTCGAGGTTGCCCCCATGGCGAACCCGCCGGTCTGTCGGATCATGGACTACGGAAAGTTCAAGTTCGACGAGGCACAGCGGGCCAAGGAGAGCCGGCGCAAGACCGTCCACGTCGGGTTGAAGGAGATGAAGTACCGGCCCAAGATCGGGCCGGGCGACTTCGAGACCAAGACCCGGCAGGTCGCCAAGTTCCTCGACGACGGTCACAAGGTCAAGATCACGATCATGTTCCGGGGACGGGAGGTCTACCACCCCGAGCTCGGGAAGCGGATCCTGGACCGGATCGCCGAGCAGATGGACGGCACCGCCAAGATCGAGGCGGAGCCCCGGCTCGACGGGAAGAACATGGTCATGGTGCTCGCGCCCGACAAGCGGGCCAAGCAGTCGGCGGCCGCTCGGCAGAAGAACCAGGACGTAGAGGAGTAGGAGCACCGAGATGCCGAAGATGAAGACGGACAAGGGCGCGGCGAAGCGCGTGAAGATCACGGGCACCGGCCGCCTGCGCCGTCGCAAGCAGAACCGCTCCCATCTCCTGGAGAAGAAGAACAGCGTCCGGACCCGGCGGCTGGCGCGTGAGACGGACTTCGCCCGGGGCGACGAGAAGCGCGTGAAGCGCATGCTCGGCATCTGAGATTCGGCATCTGAGATCGGGCGTCTGAGAGGGGAGAAGCGATGGCACGAGTAAAACGCGCCGTCCACGGTCGCAAGCACCGCCGCGCGGTGCTCGAGCAGGCCAAGGGCTACTACGGCAACAAGAGCCGGACGTACCGCGCCGCGAACGAGCAGGTGATGCACTCCCTGCAGTACGCCTACCGCGACCGCCGCGCACGCAAGGGCGACTTCCGGGCGCTCTGGATCCAGCGCATCAACGCGGCGGCCCGGCTCCACGGGATGAGCTACAGCAGGTTCATCGCCGGCCTGCACCAGGCCGGCGTGGACGTGGACCGCAAGGTGCTCGCCGACCTGGCGGTGACCGACGACGACGCCTTCGGGGCGCTCGTCGCCGTTGCGGGCGCGGCGCTGCAGGCGTCCTGAGCGTTGCGCTCGCGTACTCGCACCAGCGGGTACGCCGCATCCGGCGACTGCTGAACCGTCGCGCCGCCCGCTGGGCGGAGCGGGTCTTCGTCGCGGAGGGGAGCGAGGTCGTCCGCACCGGCATCCTCGCGGGCGCGGTGCCCGAGTCGCTATACGTCGCGGCCGGTGCCGGCGCCGGCGCCAGCGCGATGGACTGGCCGGCCGGCGAGCTGGCCGCAGGCGGATCGGCCGCGGGCGTCGCCGAGACGGTGCGCCTCGCGCTGTCGGCCGGTGCGCGCGTCTACGAGCTCGCCCCGGGGGTGATCGAGCGGGTCGCCTCGACCGTGACGCCCCAGCCGCTGCTCGCGGTCTTCCCCATGCCCGAGGTGCCCGAGGTGCCGGACGACGCGCAGCTCGTGGTCGTCATGGCCGACGTCCGGGACCCGGGGAACGCCGGCACCGTGTTGCGCACCGCGGACGCCGCGGGTGTCGGTGCCGTGGTGGTCTGCGGAGGGACCGTCGACCCCTACAACCCGAAGACGGTGCGCGCGTCGGCGGGCTCGCTCTTCCACGTGCCGGTCGTGCTCGGTGACGACCCCGCCTCGGTGCTCGGTGGCCTCGGCGCGTCTGGCTTCCGTCGGCTCGGCGCGGTCGTGCGCGGCGGACAGGACTACGCCGCGGTGGACTGGTCCGCCCGGACCGCGCTCGTGCTCGGGAACGAGGCGTGGGGGCTGCCCGACGGGCTCGAGCTCGACGGGCTGGTCGGGATCCCGATGGCCGGGCGAGCGGAGTCACTGAACGTCGGCATGGCGTGCGCGGTCCTCTGTTTCGAAGCGCTCCGTCAACGCCGATCTACGATGCATTGATGACTGGAGCCGACGGCGACGTCCGCAGCCGCAGCGACGGCGACGTCCGCAGCCGCAGCGAGGAGGTCCCCAGCCGCAGCGAGGAGGTGGCTCGGATCGAACGCGACGCGGCGGACGCGATCGGTGCGGCCACGACGAGCGCCGCGCTGGCCGAGGTCCAGACCGCGGTGCTCGGGAAGCGGAGCGCACTGGCGTTGGCGCACCGGGACCTGGCGGCGCTCGACGCCGACGCACGGCGTACCGCAGGCAAGGTCCTCCACGATGTGCGCACGCGGCTCGAGACGTTGGTCGCCGCACGCGCGCAGGAGCTCGGCGCGGCCGAGCGCGCCGCGATGCTCGAGCAAGACCGGCTGGACCTCACCGAGGTGACCGAGAGCGAGGTCCGCTCGGCGATCAGCCGCGGCCGGCTGCATCTCGTGAACCAGACGCAGCGCGAGCTCGAAGACGTGTTCGTCGCGATGGGGTTCACGGTGGCGGAGGGGCCGGAGGCGGAGACCGACTGGTACAACTTCGAGGCGCTGAACATCCCGCCCGCGCACCCGGCTCGCAGCATGTGGGACACCTTCTACCTCGAGCTCGGCCAGCCGGAGACCGTGGTGCTTCGCACGCACACCTCCCCGGTCCAGATCCACCTGATGGAGGACAGCCCGCCGCCGGTCCACGCGGTGATGCCCGGCCGCTGCTACCGGCGCGAGACCCCGGACGCGCGCCACCTGGCCGTGTTCCACCAGATGGAGGGGCTGGTCGTCGACCACGGCATCACCTTCGCCGACCTCGCGGGGACCATCGAGACGTTCACGACGCGGTACTTCGGCGCCGACATCCACTCGCGGCTGCGGCCGGGCTACTTCCCGTTCACCGAGCCCTCCGCCGAAGTGGAGGTGACCTGCACGATCTGCCGCGGCGCGGGCTGCCGCACGTGCTCGGGGACCGGATGGGTCGAGCTCGCCGGATGCGGGATGGTGGACCCTGCGGTCTTCGAGGCCGTCGGCATCGACCCCGAGGAGTGGACCGGCTTCGCCTTCGGATTCGGCATCGACCGGTGCGCGCAGATGCGCCACGTCATCGCGGACATGCGCGTGCTCACGGAGAACGACGTCCGGTTCCTGAGGCAATTCTGAGGTGAGGGAGTGACGTGAAGGCCCCGCTCAGCTGGTTGCGCGACTTCGCGCCGTTCGACGCGTCGGACCCGTCCGTGGACGGCTCCGCGCTCGTGGGCGTCCTCGACGACCTCGGGCTCGTCGTGGAGGGGGTCGAACACGTCGGCGAGGGACTCGGCGACGTCGTGGTGGCGCTGGTCGAGGGCATCGACCCCATCCCCGGGGCCGATCGCATCAGGCTGGTGACCGTCGACGCCGGCGCGGGCCCCGTCGAGGTGGTGTGCGGCGCGTGGAACTTCGCGCCGGGCGACCTCGTTCCCCTCGCCCCGGTCGGTGCGGTGCTCCCGGGCGACTTCCGGATCGAGCGCCGGAAGATGAAGGGCGCGACGTCGAACGGGATGCTGTGCTCCGGCCGGGAGCTGCGTCTCTCGGACGACCACGAAGGCATCCTCGTCCTGAACGACGTCGAGGGCGCGCGGCCGGGCCTGCCGCTCGTGGAGGTGCTCGGGATCGAGCCGGACACCGTCTTCGACATCACGGTCGAGGGCAACCGGCCGGACGCCTGGTCGATGGCGGGCATCGCCCGTGACCTCGCAGCGAGGCTCCGGCTGCCCTTCTCGCTGCCGGAGCCCGCTCCCGCGCCGGACCTGGGGAGGCCGGTCGGTGCGCTCGCGTCGCTCGAGATCAGGGACCTCGAGCTGTGCCCGCGCATGGTCGTGCGGGTGCTCGACGGCGTCCGGGTCGCCCCGTCGCCGCGCTGGCTCGCACGCCGGCTGCTGCTCGCGGGCATGCGCCCGATCAACAACGTGGTGGACGCGTCCAACTACGTGATGCTCGAGCTCGGCCAGCCGACCCACCCGTACGACCTCGATCAGCTCCCGGGCGCCGGGCTGCTGGTGCGGCGCGCACGGCCGGGCGAGAAGCTGGTGACCCTCGACGGCGTCGAGCGGACGCTCGGGACGCCCGGTCGCGGGCTCGGCGACACCGGCGAGGACTGCCTGATCTGCGACGCCGAGGGCACGCCCGTCGGGATCGGCGGGATCATGGGCGGCGAGTCGAGCGAGATCTCCGACTCGACGACGCGGGTGCTGCTCGAGGCCGCCTACTTCTCGCCGATGGCCATCGCCCGGACCTCGAAGCGGCTAGGGCTGCGCACCGAGGCGTCCGCGCGTTTCGAGCGTGGGTGCGACCCCTGGGGGATCGACCGTGCGGTGGACCGGTTCTGCGAGCTCATCGACGCGCCTACCGCGGCCGGGACGCTCGACGTCCGAGGCGCGGTGCCCGAGCCGGAGCGCATCTTCGTGTCGTCGCAGCGGGTGCGTGCGGTGCTCGGCGTGGACATCGACGCCGACGAGGCGGCGTCGCTCATCGAGCCGATCGGCTTCGGCGCCGAACCGCTCGCAGAGGGGCTGGCCGTCACGGTTCCGACCAACCGCCCCGACGTCCGTCCCGCGCCGCACGGCGTCGAGGACGTCATCGAGGAGATCGCCCGGACCTACGGCTACTCCCGGGTCCCGCGCCACCAACCGTCGTGGCCGGAGCCCGGCGGGCTCACGCCGTACCAGCGGGACCGGCGATCGGTCGCGGACGTGCTGTGCGGAGTTGGGGCGCTCGAGGCGTGGACGCCGAGCCTCGTCGACGACGCCGACCACGTGAGGATGGGGCTGACCGGTCGCGCGGTCGAGGTGGCCAACCCGATCGTGAAGGAAGAGGCGTGGCTCCGGCGCTCGATGCTCCCGGGACTCGTGCGCGCGCTCGTCTGGAACGTGAACCGCCGCCAGGGGGCGGTGCGGCTCTTCGAGATCGGGGTCGTCTTCTCGCACCCCGACGACCTGGACGGGCCCGACGGGCCGGACGGGCCCGGCGGCCGGGGCGATCGGGGCGGTCCGGGGAACGGGCGTCGTACCGCGCGCGGCGGGGCATCGGGGTCGCAGAGGACCGTGCTGCCCGGCGAGCGGGAGCTGTTGTCGGCGGTGTTCGCAAGCGACGGCGACGACGCGCGCAGCGCGCTCGCGGCGTGGCGCGTGCTCGCCGACGCGCTGCGGCTCGAGCCGGTGGACCTCGTGGCAGACCGGTCACTGCCCGGCGTCCATCCGACGAGGGCGGCACGGCTCGTCGTGGCGGGTCCGTTCAGCGACTCGGGGAACCAGCCCGCCGGGGCGGTGGCCCGCGGGAGGGTGGTCGGAACGGTCGGGGAGGTGGACCCCGCGGTCGCCGAGGCGTTCGGCTACGGGCCTGAGAACGGACGGATCGGCTGGATGGAGGTCGACCTCGGAGGGCTGCTCGACCCGGTGGTGACGCCCAGGCGACCCGCGCGCTCCCGCGTGTTCAGCCGGTTCCCCTCCTCCGACGTGGACGTCGCGCTCGTCGTCGCCGACGACGTGCCGGCTTCACGGGTCCAGGCTGCGCTGGTCGGGGGGGCCCGAGCGTCGGGCGATGCCGGCGGTCGGGAGGCGGGAGAGGCTCCGGACGTCGCGGACGTGGGCCTCCTCGAGTCGGCCACGCTGTTCGACGTGTACCGGGGTCCGGGGGTGCCGGAAGGCCACCGCAGCCTGGCGTTCCGCCTCCGGTTCTCCGCCATCGACCGGACGCTCACCGACGAGGAGATCGGGCGCCTCCGCCAGCAGGCGATCGACGCGGCGGCCGCCGGGACCGGCGCCACGCTGCGTTGAGCACCGCCCTCGTCACAGACGGTTCTGGTTCGATGCCCCGGAGGGGCATCCGAGGCAAACGCCACCCCAAGACTGCGGATGGGTCGTTTGTGCACGGGAGGACGTGCGAGAGGACGTGGTTGACCGGGCACCAGCATCCGAAAAGGCTTGTCGGCATGAGGCGACGCACTGCCGGGTCGTCCACGCCGTCGGGATCCCTTCGTCCCCAATGGTGACCGGGGCCTTCCGTGAGCTGTTCGTCGCCGTCGCGACCGCGGCTGCCTCGCTGACCGGGCTTCTCTTCGTGGTCATCACGGTCACCGAGCGAGGGACGCGGAGGTTGCCGACGGTCGTGCAGGAGGTCAGGGCGGCTGCTGCGTTGCTGTCGTTCACCGACGCGTTGGCGGTTGCGCTGTTCGGCCTGGTCCCAGGCACGCTTGTCGGGTACCCCGCGGCGATCGTCGCCGTCGTGGGACTCTTTTTCAGCGCCGCGGCAATGCGTTCTTTTTTGGCGCCTGCGGCGGGCGGACGTGCCGTGGCGAGACACCTGGTGCTGACCTTGCTCCTGCTCGCGGCGTTCATCGCGCAGCTCTTCGAGGGGATCGAACTGGTCGCTCATCCTCACAGCAGCGGGTCGCTCGAGACGCTCAGCTACATCCTCGTCGCCATGCTCCTCGTCGGCATCGCGAGAGCGTGGGAGCTCGCGGGAGGGAGAAACACGGGCATCCTGGGCTCGCTCGGCGTGCTTCTGGGGCGTGGGTCCGATACCGCGACGGTCACTGCAACGGACCCGACCCCTGGCGACGCCGGGACCGGCACCCGAACGCAAGGCGATACGGCCGACCGGTAGTTCCCGGGTCGGGAGGACCGAACAGGACCGGGCCACGTTTCGACTTCGAAGGCCCGTCCGGTTTGCGTAACCATGCACGCTTCTGTATAAGCTTGCACCTATGAAGGCCGGGGTCGTGGGGGCGTCAGGGTACGCGGGGACCGAGCTGCTCCGCCTGTGCACGGTCCATCCCGAGCTGGAGGTCGTCGTCGCCACGGGGGGCACGAGCGCCGGCGAGCCGGTCGCACACCACACCCCGTCGCTCGCCGCGGCGTACCCGACACTCCGCTACGAGCCCAACGACGCCGGCACGCTCCACGGACTCGACGTCGTCTTCCTCGCGCTGCCGCACGGGGAGTCGCAACGACTGGTCCCGGAGCTCGCGGGCCGCGTCGGCGCCGTCGTCGACCTCGCCGCCGACTTCCGGCTGAAGGACGCGTCGCTCTATCCGCGCTGGTACGGCGGCGCGCACGACGCGCCGGCGCTGCTGGCCGAGTTCGTCTACGGGCTGCCCGAGCTCTTCCGCGACGAGCTCGCCGGTGCCCGTCTCATCGCGGCACCGGGGTGCTACCCGACCGCGGCGACCCTCGCGCTCGCGCCGTTCACCCGGGCGGGCGTGGTCGACGGAGCGGTGATCGTCGACGCGGCGAGCGGCGTCTCGGGTGCCGGCCGCGCCACCTCGGAGCGTCTCCAGTTCAGCGCCGTCGACGAGAACTTCGGCGCCTACGGCCTCCTCACGCACCGGCACACGCCCGAGATGGAGCAGGTGCTCGGCCATGCCGTGACGTTCACGCCGCACCTCGCGCCGATGACGAGGGGTCTCCTCGCGACGTGCTACGCACGGCCGGCGCGGAGGCTCACGACCGGCGACGCCCTGGCGATCCTGCGCGAGACGTACGCGGGGGAGCGGTTCGTCGTCGTGACCGAGGAGCCGCCGTCGACGAAGTCGACGACCGGATCGAACACCGCGCACCTGACCGTGCGGGTGGACGAGCGGACCGGCTGGCTCGTCGCGCTCTGTGCGATCGACAACCTGGTGAAGGGTGCAGCCGGCCAGGCGGTGCAGTGCGCCAACCTCGCGCTCGGGCTCGACGAGGGGGCGGGGCTGCCGCTCGCCGCGGTGTACCCATGAGCGTCACCGCCGCACGGGGCTTCGTGGCGGCCGGCGGCGCGGTCGGCATCAAGGCCGCCGGGCTTCCCGACCTCGCCGTCGTGGCCACCGCCGACGGGCGAGCCGTGCCCGTCGCGGGGGTCTTCACCCAGAACCGGGCGGCGGCCGCGCCCGTCCAGGTGAGCCGCGAGCACCTCGACAAGAGCGCCGGACGGGCGGCGGCGGTGGTCCTCACCTCGGGCAACGCCAACGCCGCGACCGGTCCGGCGGGGATCCTCGCCGCCCGACGGCTCTGCGCGCTCGTCGCGGCCGGGGTCGGAGCGGCGCCGCACGAGGTGCTCGTCTGCCAGACCGGCCTGATCGGCGTCCCGTTCCCCGACGAGGTGCTCGACGCCGTCGCTCCCGTCGCCGCCGCACGAGCTTCCGGTGCCGCCGCCGGGCGCGCCGCCGCGGAGGCGATCATGACCACCGACACCGTGCCGAAGGAGGCCCTCGCCCACGTCGATGCGGGCGGCGTGCGCTGCACGGTGGGCGGCATGGCGAAGGGCGCGGCCATGCTCGCTCCGAACATGGCGACGATGCTCGCGGTCGTCACGACCGACGCGGAGGTGTCGCCCGCGGCACTGCACGCGTTCTTGCGCGACGCGGTGGACGTGTCGTTCAACGAGATGACGGTCGACGGGTGCACCTAGACCAACGACACCGTGCTGCTCATGGCGAGCGGCGAGGCCGGGCCGGTGCCGGGGGAAGGGCTCGCGGCCGCGGTGGCCGACGTCTGCAGATCGCTCTCCGAGCAGATGGTCGCGGACGCCGAGGGGGCGACCAAGGTGGCGCGCGTCGTGGTGACCGGTGCCGCATCGGACGCAGAGGCGCACGCCGCCGCGCGCAAGGTCGCGGGGTCACTCCTCGTCAAGTGCTCGCTCAACGGTGCCGACCCGTACTGGGGGCGCGTCGTGAGCGAGCTGGGCTCCGCGGACGTGGCGTTCGAGCTCGACCGGACGTCCGTCTCCTTCGGCGGGATCGTGGTCTGCGAGCGCGGGGCTGCGGTGGCGCACGACGCCGGGGCGGTCGCCGCGCACATGACCGGGAAGACCGTGGCGATCTCCTGCGACCTCGGGATGGGGTCCGGCGAGGGCGGCGTGCTCACCACCGATCTCGGTCATGGCTACATCGACGAGAACCGGACCACGTCGTGACCGTTGCCGGGCTCGACGGGGCGCGGGCGGCGGTGCTGGTGGAGGCACTGCCGTACATCCGGAGGTTCCGGGACGCGGTGGTGGTCGTGAAGTACGGCGGGAACGCGCTCGCGGGCTCCGAGGTGGCACCGCTCGCGTCGTTCGCCGACGACGTCGTGCTGCTCCACTCCGTCGGGATCAAGCCGGTCGTGGTCCACGGGGGCGGGCCGCAGATCGGTGACCTGCTGCGGCGGCTCGGCAAGGAATCGGAGTTCCGCGACGGGCTGCGCGTGACGGACGCCGACACTCTCGACGTCGCGCGCATGGTGCTCGTCGGAAAGGTCAACCGCGACATCGTGTCCGCGATCAACGTGCACGGTCCCCTCGCGGTGGGCCTCTCGGGCGAAGACGCCAAGCTGATCACCGCGCAGGCGCACTCCGGCGACCTCGGCTTCGTGGGCACGGTGCTCGGGGTCGACCCGACCATCCTGCGGCGCCTCCTCGCCGAGGGGCTGATCCCGGTCGTCGCGACCATCGGGGCGGACGAGAGCGGGCAGGCGTACAACATCAACGCGGACACGGTGGCCGGCGCGATCGCAGAATCGCTCGGCGCGGAGAAGCTCGTCTTCCTCACCGACGTGGAGGGATTACGCGCCGATCCCGCCGACCCGGGCTCGCTCCTGCGTCGGGTGACGGCCGGGGAGCTCACCCAGATGGTCGAGTCCGGGGCGGCGGCCGGCGGGATGGTGCCCAAGGCGCAGGCGTGCGCGCGGGCGGTGCAGTCGGGGGTGCGCCGGGC
>JASHYA010000230.1 GCA_030043315.1 Acidimicrobiales bacterium | reverse complement strand
CAGCGTCGCGGCATGCCGGCGGCGGGGGAGCGGCGCTACGCCGTCGCGGTCGACGTCGCGGCGCGTCGCGTCACGGTCGCCGGCGCGGCGAATGCCGTGATCGACGAGGTCTCGCTCTCCCCGGGGTCCATCACCTGGGTGGACGGTCCCCTCGCCGACGGCGACGAGGCGGTCGCCCAGGTGAGCGCCCATGGCCGGCCGGTCCGTTGCACCGTGCACCTCCCGGCCGACGGGTCCGGAATGCGATGCCGGTTCGGCGTGGCGCAGCGCCCGGTCGCGCCGGGCCAGACCCTCGCGCTCTACGACGCCGCGGACCCCGACGCCGTGGTGGGCGCGGGGATCGCCGCCGGCCGCCGGGGGCACCCGTGAGCGGGGTACGCGCGCCGGGCGGGGAGGTGGAGGGCGCGCCGGACCGCCGCACACCGGCCGAGAGGGCGGCGGAGCTGCGCAGGCTGATCGAGTACCACAACGAGCGCTATTTCGTCCTCGACGCCCCCGAGATCCCCGACGCCGACTACGACGCGCTGGTCCGGGAGCTCCGGCAGGTGGAGTCCGAGCATCCCGAGGTCATCACCCCGGACTCGCCGACCCAGCGAGTCGGCGGCGCCGCGGAGACCCAGCTGTTCGCGCCGGTCAGGCACCGCATCCCCATGATGAGCCTCGACAACGCGTTCGAGCAGTCCGAGCTCGACGCGTGGGCAGATCGGCTTCGCCGGCAGCTCCCCGACGTCGACCTGGAGGTGCTCGACTTCAGCTGCGAGCCGAAGGTCGACGGTGTCGCGATGTCGCTCACCTACGTCGACGGCCGCTTCGTCCAGGCCGCGACGCGCGGCGACGGCGTGACCGGGGAAGACGTCACCGCGAACGTCGCGACGATCCGCGTCGTCCCGCACGAGCTGAAGACGCCCGCACCCCACCACCTCGAAGTCCGCGGCGAGGTCTACATGCCGACGGCCACATTCGCGGAGCTGAACAAGCGCGCGGAGCTGCAGGGGTCCAAGACCTTCGCAAATCCGCGCAACGCGGGTGCCGGATCGTTGCGGCAGAAGGACCCCGCGGTCACGGCCTCACGGCCACTCTCCTTCTGGGCGTACCAGATCGGGGAGATCGACGGTGCGGTCCCCGAGACCAAGGCCGCGGGCGCGTCGTCGAAACGGCGCCAATCCAAGGGTGCGTGGCCGCCAGCGTCCCAGAGCGCGGCGCTCGCGCTGCTCGGAGCCGCCGGGTTCCCCGTGAGCCCCGACGCCCGTACGGTGCGCGGCGTGACGGCGGCGTTCGCCCGCTGCCGTGAGCTCGAGGCGCACCGCCACGACCTGCCCTACGAGATCGACGGCGTCGTGGTGAAGGTCGACGACCTCTCGCTGCACGAGCGGCTCGGCGCGACCTCGCGTGCACCCCGTTGGGCGCTCGCCTTCAAGTTCCCCCCCGAGGACCGGACGACGCGGCTCTTGGAGATCATGGTGTCGATCGGCAGGACGGGGCGGGCGACCCCCTTCGCCGTGCTCGAGCCGGTCTTCGTCGGCGGCTCGACCGTCCGGCTCGCGACGTTGCACAACGAGGACCAGGTCCGGCTGAAAGACGTGCGCCCGGGAGATCTCGTGATCGTCCACAAGGCGGGGGACGTGATCCCCGAGGTGGTCGGGCCGGTCCTCGGCCCCGGCGCGGAGGTCGACGCCGAAGGGGCCACGGCGGCCGACCGGTCGCCCCCTTGGACCTTCCCCACGGTCTGCCCCGCGTGCGGCAGCCCGCTCACGAGGTTGCCCGGGGAGAGCGACACCTACTGCACCAACATCGACTGCCCGGCCCAGCGCGTCCAGCGGATCGTCCACTTCGCGTCGCGCTCGGGGATGGACATCGAGGGGCTTGGCGAAGAGCGGGTCGTCCAGCTCGTGGAGGCGGGCATGGTCGCCGATCCCGCCGACGTCTACCTCCTCCGGGCGGAACCGCTCGCCACCCTCGAGCGGATGGGCGCGATCTCGTCGAAGAACCTCGTGGACGCCATCGAGGACTCGAAGTCGCGGCCGCTCTCCCGCCTCCTCGTCGCACTGGGGATCCGACACGTCGGCCCGACCGGGGCACGGGCGCTCGCGCGCGACTTCGGCACGCTCGGGGCGTTGCGGAACGCCGGCGCCGTGGAGCTCGCCGCCGTCGAGGGCGTGGGGGAAGTCATCGCCGACAGCGTCGCCGAGTTCTTCTCGAACCCGAAGAACGTGGCGGCGGTGGACCGGCTGGTCGCCCTTGGGCTGCGGACGGACGAGCCCGGCGCGACCGGACCGCGGGCCGGCGCGACGGCTGCGGTGGGCGGTGGACCGGCGGTGGCGCAGACCCTCTCCGGCAAGTCGGTGGTGGTGACGGGCACCCTCGAGGGCTACAGCCGCGAGGGTGCCGAGGAGGCGATCGTCTCCCGGGGAGGGAAGTCGCCCGGGACCGTCTCGAAGAAGACGTACGCGGTGGTGGTGGGCGACTCGCCCGGCGTGGCGAAGACCAAGAAGGCGGAGGAGCTCGGGGTCCCGGTCGTCGACGGCACCCGGTTCGACGAGCTCCTGGAGACGGGCGAACTCCCTGGCTGAGGCCCGGTCGGCCGGGAAGCCGACGTGGACTTCTGCCGTCCACCGGCAGGCGGCAATGGGCACCCAGCTCCCGTGCCTCGTTTCGGCAACGGGCGAGCGGGCGCCTACGATCCTCGGAGGGGCGTCGTGAAGGCGCCCGGTCCGTGAACGGAGGACGCACAGTGGGCGATCAGGGTCACGAGCGGCTCTCGGCGGAAGAGATCGTGGAGCTCTCCAAGCGGTACACGCTCTTCGACTGGGCTGCCCAGGTGAAGGTCTCCCCCCTCCCGGTCGCGTCGGCGAGCGGGGTCTACTTCACCGGGGTCGACGGCAAGCGCTACCTGGACTTCAACTCCCAGCTGATGAGCGTGAACGCGGGCCACAGCGACCCGCGGATCGCCGACGCCGTGGCGAAGCAGGTCCACGAGCTCGCCTACGTGAACTCCGCGGGGTTGACGACCGAGGTCCGCGCCCTGCTCGGCCGGAAGCTCGCCGAGCTGTTCCCCGGTGACATCGAGAAGTCGTTCTTCACCCTCGGCGGCGCGGAGGCGAACGAGAACGCCATCCGCATCGCAAGGGCCGTGACCGGCCGCCAGAAGATCCTGGCCCGGTACCGCTCCTACCACGGTGCGACCTCCGGAGCGATCACCCTCACGGGCGACCCGCGTCGATGGGCGAACGAGCCGGGGATCCCCGGCGTCGTGCACGTGCTCGACTTCTACCACGGCACCACGCGTCCGCAGGATTCCGCCGACGTCGCGCTGCGCCTCCTCGAGGAGACGATCGAGCTGGAAGGGCCGTCCACCATCGCCGCGTTCATCGTCGAGCCGGTGACCGGCACGAACGGGATCCTCGTCCCGCCGGACGGCTACCTCCAGGGCGTGCGCGAGCTGTGCGACCGCTACGGCATCCTGCTCATCGCCGACGAGGTCATGAGCGGCTTCGGGCGTACCGGGGCATGGTTCGCCGTCAACCACTGGGGAGTCGTCCCCGACATCGTCACCTGCGCGAAGGGCCTCACGTCGAGCTACGTGCCCCTCGGCGCGGTCGGGCTGCGTCCGCACGTCGCGCAGCACTTCGAGGACCATGTCTTCGCCGGAGGCCTCACCTACAACTCCCATCCGGTCGCTCTGGCCGCCGCGCTCGCCACGATCCAGGTCTACGAGGAGGACGGCCTCATCGAGCATGCCGCCAAGATGGGCGAGGTGATGCGGCGGCACCACGAGGAGCTCGCGGCGCGCCACCCCTCCGTCGGCGCCCACCGCAACATCGGCCTGTTCGGGTGCCTCGAGATCGTGCGCAGCCGCTCGACCGGCGAGCCGATGGCGCCGTTCAACTCGTCGAGTCCCGAGATGGCCGAGCTCCTCCGGTTCACGCTCGACAGTGGGGTGTACGTGATCCTCCACTGGAACCAGGTCATGACCAACCCTCCGCTGTGCATCACCGAGGAGCAGCTCGCAGAGGGCTTCGCCGTGCTCGACCGCGCGCTGGAGATCACCGACCGCGCGGTCGTCGATTGACGGGGACGTAGCCGGGACGAGGAGGTAGACCGTGGAACGCATCAGCCACTTCATCGCCGGCAAGGTGGTGCCCGGGGAGTCGGGACGCCACGGCGACGTGTTCGACCCCTCGACCGGGGAGCGCACGCACGAGGTCGACTTCGCCAGCGCCGAGGAGGTCGGCCGCGCGGTCGACGCCGCGGCGTCGGCGGCCGGTCCGTGGGCGCAGACTTCGCTCGCCAAACGGGCCGAGACCATGTTCCGCATCCGCCAGGCGCTTGACGCGCATCGCGCAGACCTGGCTCGGGCCGTCACGCTCCAACACGGCAAGGTCCTCTCCGACGCCATGGGCGAAGTCGCCCGCGGGCTCGAGAACGTGGACTACGCGTGCGGGATCCCGAACCTGCTCGCGGGACGCTACGCCGAGCGGGCCTCGACCGGGGTCGACGTGTACTCGATCCGCCAGCCTCTCGGCGTCGTGGCCGGGATCACCCCGTTCAACTTCCCGGTGATGGTCCCGCTGTGGATGTGCGCCAACGCCATCGCCTGCGGCAACGCCTTCGTGCTCAAGCCCTCGGAGAAGGACCCCCTGGCATCGGTCCTCCTGGCCGAGCTCTTCGCGGAGGCCGGCGTCCCCGACGGCGTGTTCAACGTGGTCCAAGGGGACAAGGTCGCCGTCGACGCGCTCCTCACCCACCCCGACGTGGAGGCTGTGTCCTTCGTCGGATCCACCCCCATCGCCCGCTACATCTACGAGGAGGCGGCGAAGCGCTCCAAGCGCGTGCAGGCGCTCGGTGGTGCGAAGAACCACATGGTGGTCCTTCCCGACGCCGACATCGAGATGGCCGCCGACGCCGCGGTGTCGGCGGCCTACGGCTCCGCCGGCGAGCGGTGCATGGCCGTCTCGGTGGTGGTGCCCGTCGGGCGAGCAGCCGAGCCGCTCGTCGAAGCCATCGCCGAGCGGTTGCCCAAACTGCGGATCGGATCCGGGCTCGACGCGGAGTCCGAGATGGGGCCGCTCGTGACGAAGGAGCACCGCGACAAGGTCGCGTCGTACCTGGACTCGGCGAGGGCCCAGGGGGCCAAGGTCGTCGTGGACGGGCGGAACCACCCCCTCTACGACAAAGACGGCTTCTTCCTCGGCGCCTCGCTGATCGACGAGGTGACCCCGGCGATGGACTGCTACCGCGACGAGATCTTCGGGCCGGTGCTCTCGGTCGTACGCACCGGCAGCTACGACGATGCGATGACGCTCGTGAACTCGAGCCCGTGGGGCAACGGCGCGGCGATCTTCACCCGCGACGGCGGTGCCGCTCGCCGGTTCCAGGAGGAGGTGGAGGCTGGGATGGTCGGCGTGAACG
>JASHYA010000229.1 GCA_030043315.1 Acidimicrobiales bacterium | reverse complement strand
ACGGCCGGCGTCGACACGGCAGACGGCGTGGCTGTGCGGACGTTCGAGAGCGATCCGTAGCCGTCGGAGTTCTCCGCCTTCACCGCGAAGAAGTACGTGGTGCCGTCGGTGAGGCCGGTCACTGTGGCCGAGGTCGCAGTCCCTGCTGTCTTGTGTGTCGAGCACGCCGACACCCCGCTACTCGTCGTCGAGTAGCAGACCTCGTAGTTCGAGATGGTGAGCCCGCCGTCCGAGCTCGGGGCCGTCCACACCAGGTGGACTGCAGCTGTGCTCGGCGTGGCGGTGGTGAGTGTCGGGGCACCGGGGACCGTCGTCGTGGAAGGGGGCGACGTCGCCGGGGGCGCCGAGGAGGTGACCGTGATCTTTCCTGTCACGTAGCTGAAGGTGTAGTTGGCGTCGACCGCACCGGTGCAGCTTGACGGGTATGTTCCGGCCGCCGATGTCTTCGTCGCCGTCGTCGAGCAGGTGGGCTTTGTCGTGAGTGTTGTCGCGGTCTGTGTGTTCTTGAACCCCTTGTAGCTCGCCGTGATGGTGGGCGGTGTTGAGCCGTGGACAAAGGTCCCAGACGACGCGGTGATGGTGAGGGGCGCCGGGGTGACGGTGAGCGTACCCGTCACGTAGGTGATTGGTGTGTAGTTCGGGTCGACCGCGCCGGTGCAGGTCGACGTGTATGTCCCGGGCGCCGATGTCTTCGTGGGGGTGCAGGTGGGCTGCGTTGTCAGGTCACTCGGCGTCTGACCGGCGACGAGCCCTGTGTAGCTCGGGGCGAGCGTTGTACCGTAGGTCACGGTCCCAGACGGTGCCGTGATGGTGAGGGGCGCCGGGGTGACCGTGAGCGTACCTGTCACGTATGTGAACGAGTAGTTGGGGTCTTTCGCACCCGTGCACTTGAACGTGTGCGTGCCCACCGTGAGTGTCGGCGAGCAGGTCGCGGGCGCTGTCAGGTCCTTCGCTGTCTGTGTGAGGACGAAGCCCGAGTAGATCGGGGTAACAGTCGGCACGGTCCCGTAGGCGATGGTCGCTGTCTTGGGTGTAGGGGTGATCGTGAGGGTCGCCGGGGTGACCGTGACCGTACCGGTCTTGTAGGTGAAAGTGTAGTTCGGCTTGCCTGTGGCGCCCGAGCAGATCGAGGTGTAGGGGCTTGTGGCGACCGGCGATGTCTTCTTGGCTGTGGTCGAGCAGGTCGCCTGCGTCGTGAGGACCGACTTCGTCTGTCCGTTCTTGAACCCCGAGTACACCGGTGTGATGGTCGGCAGCGGTGTCGAGCCGTAGGTGAAGCTCACTGTTGCCGGGGTGACCGTGACGGTCGCAGGGGTGATGGTGACCGTCCCTGTCACATAGGTGAACGTGTAGTTGGGGTCTGCCGCGCCGGTGCAGCTCGACGCGTAGGTCCCGACTGTGGATGTTGCCCCTGTCTTCTTGGCAGTGGTCGAGCAGGTGGGCTGCGTCGTCAGGTAACTCGCTGTCTGGTGATCGACGAACCCTGTGTAGCTCGGGGTGATCGTGGGTGGTGTTGTCCCGTAGACGAAGCTTCCGGACGACGCGGTGATGGTGAGGGGCGCCTTTGTGACCTTCAGGGTCACCGTCTTCTTCGCGACGTTGTACTTCGTCGTTGTCGTCGGCGTGAACGTCACCGTGAGTGGGTCTGTTCCAGCAGGCTCCAGCGTGCCCGAGGGGGGTGTGTAGGTGAACGTCCCTGTGACCGGGATCCCTGCGACCGCCTCCGTGGCGTCGAGCTGGGTGCTGCTGAGCAGCGTCCCGTAGACGATCTTGGTCGGTGTGGCCCAGGTGATCGTGGGCGTGGCCTTTGTGACCTTGAGGGCCTTGGGCGGTGTCGACTTCGAGGTTGCGTAGATGACTGTGGGTGTCGACGATGTCCCGCCGTGGTAGACAGCCACGACTGTGTATGTCCCAGGCAGGAGCTCCCTCGTTGTGGTGTAGCTGCAGGTGAACGTGGATGCGTGAGGTGTCGTACTCGTTTTCGTTGTGAGGGTCGCTGTGCAGATCGCCCGGCCGCTCTTGAGCTCGACCGTGACCGTCCCCTGCGGATGGCCGTCTGTGGCCACACCGGTCACGGTTCCGGTGAAGCTCTGGGTCTCTGCTGCGTACGTCACCGGCGTGGTGAACTTTGCCGTTGTGGTTGTGAGGGTCGTCGTGGTGGGTACTCCCAGGACGGTCAGTTTCTGAGACGACGACGTCGATGTCTTGTAGGTGATTGTGAGGTTCGACACTCCCCCGCTGTAGTGAGCCACGACCGTGTATGTCCCGGGCTTGAGCCGCCTCTTGGTCGATGTGCATGTGAACTTGGAGCCGTGAGGTGTTGTGGCGTTTCCCACGAGAGACGCGGTGCAGATCGTCACAGGGGGTGTTGTCGTCGTCTCGACCGTGACCGTGCCCAGCGGGTGGCCGTCTGTAGCCACACCCGTCACGGTTCCGGTGAACGTCTGTGTCTCCGAGCCGTAGATGACCGACGACTTTGCAAGGGTGTCGAGCACCGTCGTGGTGGGTGCCTCGACCGTGAGTTTCTGGTTCGGCGTCGATATCGAAGCTGTGTAGAGGTAGTTCGGTGTCGACGATGACCCGCCCGCGTAGAGGACCCTGACTGTGTAGGTCCCAGCTGCGAGCTCCGTCGTGGATCTGTAGCTGCAGGTGAACGTCGACGTATGGCCGTTGGTGCCCGTGTGGAGGCTCGCAGTGCAGATCGTGACTGTGGCCGTGGTCTCGACCGTGACTGTGCCCTTCGGGTAGCCGTCTGTGGGCTGGCCTGTCACGGTGCCTTTGAAGCTCTCGGTCTCCGAACCGTACGTGACCGGCGTTGTGATGGCTGTCAGGTGCGTCGTGGAGCTCTCGGATGCTGCATTGACCGACAGTGTCACCGGCGGTGTCGAATTCGACGGCTCGTACGTGTTACCCGAGGGTGTGACGGATGGCCCACCCGAGTAGTGGGCCTTGACTCTGTAGGTCCCAGCTGCGAGGGCCGTCGTCGTCTTGTAGCTGCAGGTGAACGTCGACGTTACCCCGTTCGTGCCCTTCTGGAGACTGGCCGTACAGATCTTGACTGTGTCCGTGGTCTCGACCGTGACTGTGCCCGTCGGATAACCGTCGCCTGTCGTCCCTGTCACCGAGCCGGTGAAGCTCTCCGTCTCCGAACCGTACGTGACCGGCGACGTGGTGTGGAGGCTCGTCGTGGTTGTTTGGGCGGACGCGTCGACCGCGAAGAGCACTACCGCTCCGAGCGCGCCCAGGAAGCCAGCGGCCAGCACGGCCACTCCCCACCTCAGGACCCTGTTCATTCTCCGGTGCTTGCTCACGCTCGTGAACTCCTTCGGTCAGTGCGGAATGGTCGAGCAAGCGAATAGCCCGACACTGGTTTCGCTATGCAACGCTCTGGTACCGCGCGCTTCTCCGGCGAACTGCTCTCGTCGACACCCGCCAGGGCACCCCTGAGGACGAGCGCAATGTCGACTCGGCCGCGTGGATCGCGTCGCTAACGAGGCGGTGCGCCGCCCACGCGCTCGGGCGGCGGCGGCCGCGTTGGCGACGACTTCCCGAACCCCCCAGCCGTTCGGCCACCCGGTTCCCGCTCACGGCCGGCGCGCCATTGCAACTCGAGGGACCCGAGCGAAGGAGGAACATGACTCCGCCGTCATGTTGCGACCATTGCCACGGGTCGTCGCCGCCGCTCGGTCCCACGCGTCACTTCGATCTCCCACTCAGGATCCCCACCCGGCTCGGTACCGCGGCGCACAACACCACTTCTGCCATGGACGGTGGCCTTCAGGCGCCGACGGCGGCACTCTGACACCGGCCAGTCGGGCCTTCCTCGGCGGTCACGCCATGCCAACCGCTATGTTAGGCGAAATTTTGCTCACGTCAATAATTGAACTGTGGGCAAGTCGCATACGGCCCTCAGGGCGCGACGCCGATATGACCGAGGTGACCGTGGCCCCGCCGTGCGTCCTCACGTCCGCTGGGACGGTGCTTTTACAGGCCGTCTCTCGCGGAACGTCCGTTGACCTGGGCTCGGGGTTTCGCCGGAGGTGGGCTTTGGTTAGACCTTGGTCGAGGTGACGGCCTCGATCCTGATGAAGCGGCAGGAGAAGCCGAGCAGTCGTGGGAACAAGAGGACGAACGGACTCCTCACGGCTTCACGCGAATGACCCAGTCCCTCGCGGCAACGCAATCACCGTCGGAAGCCCGCTCGACAGATTGACGCGGGATTCAAGGGGGGATCGGTGCGCCACCCCGCACGAGCCGTCCGGGGGGTCTGGCGGCTGGGGACGGCGATCTGTCGGCGCATTGGCGCTCGTGTACGGGTGATCAGGCTCAGCTCGCCTCGCGCATGCACGGCGTGAGGACCGTCACTGCTTCGCGGGGCTCGGGGCTGCCACCCGCTCGACGCCTCGTTCCCTCGAGATCAGCCCCTTCGAAGAGCCCACGCCGATGACACGACCCGGAGCGGTTGCTCCTAGCCGCGCCACCGGCGTGGGCTCGGTCGAAATATGACCTGGCCGCAGGCCCGTCGCCCGCGCCGACCAGGCCGGGCACTCAGTGGTCCAAGTCTGTCCCCATCTGGTCGACCACGGCTGTGCTGACAGCGAGTGGGCCACCGAGGATGCTGAAAGCGGTGATGGTCTTGGCCTTTGTCTTTCCGATCCCTGTGTGGCCTGTGACCTTCAGGAATGTCGTGAGATACGTGCCGACTGTGGTCGGGCTCTCGGTCAGGAGCAGCGGGCGGACGGTACCGGCGGGACCTGTCGCAGTGTTGTGGGGGCTGTCGAGGACT